>JASFEL010000183.1:0-3563 GCA_050124855.1 Candidatus Thorarchaeota archaeon
ATTGACCAGACTTCTGTCTTGGCCTAAGTTTTTGAACCAAATTCTGAGGGCCTTTCTAAGGACTTTGTTTGGGTACGAGAAGATACCATGGACGAGCCAGAACAGAATGCGTTTATCCTTGGCAAAAGAGCCATCTTTACGGAGTTCAACTCTAACTACCATTGAGTCTACGACAGGAACAGGGTAGAAATCAGTTGCTGGAACATACATGATCTCCTGTATGTGAGCTGCATACTGTACATCAACTGAGAGTCTCGAGTAGTTGGAACTCCCCGGTTTTGCAACCAACCTCTGTGCAAACTCATTCTGATACATGAGGACGGCAAACTGAAACTTAGCTTCTTCCAGCAGTCTGAAAGTAATCGGTGAAGAAATGCTATAGGGTAGATTCGAAACCACTCTATCAACTTCAGGAAGATCCACTGTGAGCGCGTCGCCCTGGATAATATCAACATTAGAGTACTCGCTAAGAATCTCGCGAAGTGCTAGGACTAGTCTCTCGTCGATTTCAACGATGTAGACTCTACCTGCATGCTCTGCAAGTCTCTCAGATAACATACCAAGACCCCCGCCAATCTCAAGAACTACTGTGTCTGAATCAAGATTGGCACTCTCTACAATTTTTCTGGCTATTACAGGATTGACCAAGAAACTCTGACCCAGATTCTTGTCCGGAGTGACATTGTATTTGCGAAGAAGAGAGCGAATGCGTTCTTCGGTCAGGAACCTCACCTAGGCCGTTCTCTGTCGTTATCGCGCCTGGGAGGCCTCACAAACAACCAACGTTTGACATCCTCTTTCAGCTCGTCGATAATCCTAGCTGTGAGTACCTTCTTGGGATTCTGCAATTTAGTCCGAGCAGCTATGTCTTCAAAACTCTTGAATGGATTTCTTTTCCTCTCATCCAAGAGTGCCCACATTAGCGTCTGACCAATGCCGGGCAATAGCTGAAGGGAGTGCAACCTTGTGGTAATAGGGGCTGCTTCGTTGAAGAACTGGACATACTTGTGTTCATGTTTAGTCACAATGATCTCTACCACTAATGGAAGCTCAGCTTCGCTTTCAGGCGCTAAATCCTCATAGAAAATCCGTCGTTTTATGTGATCTATCTTACTTCTTGCATCTCTCTCTATAGAAAGACGTTCTTGAGGATGAAGGTTGGCTCCACGATATGGTACCATTTCCAGCAGTGTGAAGAATGACTCTCCTATCCCCTGTACTATTGGCGGAACGACTGACAAGACATAGGCATGTGTTTCAAACATTCTATCTTGAGGTCCTTCCATCTCAATTCACATCCAGCTTTATGGGCCCACATCATTAGTCAAGAGATTGTAGAGAATGGATAAAAAGTGTTACTTCAGCGTGATTACGAGACCGCGAAAAGAATTATGATACAATTTTCTTTACAATATCCACTATCTCAGCGATTTGCTCATCATTGAGATCAGTGGATCTAGCATCCAAGATAGTCCTCATTTCCTCGGGAGTTGTGGGAGCAATGTTCACCACCTGGACTGCTTGTGCCCGGGATAGCTTGAAGTTCTTCATCAGACGTGCCAGTAGCTTGTCCGCAACCGCTGGAGCCATTTTTGAGAAACCAGAGGCATGTTCTAGGGTGATATTCTGCTGGAAAGACAGTTCGCCCACTTTTGCCCTCTGTGAGAGCAGTTTCTTTACCCTTGGAAGAGTGACCTCCTCCTCACTGACAATTTCCTTGGGCATTTTCCATCACCCTCTACTTGGTTGGAGGTGATCGGGTCGGATAATCAGGGTCTTCATTGCATTGCCGAGCTTGACGTCAACAACGATTCCACGGCCCCTCTTCCCAGTAACCACCCCTGTTCTCCCATGATATCTGCGATGTGGCATGCCTTTGTGTACACTAGGATTGATGACTATGTCTACACGCTGGCCTACCTCATAATCAACGAGCAATCTGCTGAGAGAGCTAATCCCACGTTTCCGCACCCTCTTGCTCATCAAGCTTCGTGTTCTTGCACGGTAGCCGTGACTCTTCTTGACCATGGGAAATCATCTTACTGAAATCTGTACCTTGGCACACCTGAAGTCAACTGGGTGCCCTAGGTCCAGCATCCCCTCTAGGGTCGCCACTTAAGGATTATGGTCTGTTTCCTTCATAAATCGCTGTTACATCGAGTTCGACGCATTCACAAGGAGTCCCTAGTTCGTCTGTCAGCGAGGGGACTGTTCTTTGATCATCTCCTGAGATCAGTTCTTTCACATATGTCCCGCCTTGGACTTTGAAGAAACCTTCTAGTAGCTTGGCTTTTTTCTTCTTTAGGCGTACCTCATAGATGTGCTTCTTCCTAACCAAGTCACTTCTTCGATGTGCAACTCTATTTGGAGTGCGTTGTTCTATGTCTATTCCACTGAGCGCCTTGGAGACTTCTTTCAACGCCTTGGCACTGACTTTTTCCTCGATTCGTATGGTGGCTATGTACACTTTCACGTTTTCTGAGGATTCATCCTTGATTGTCTGAGCTCTCTTTCTTGTTGCTGGCTTGAGACCAATCACCTCTACAATACCTGCCGCTTCCTTGTTGATGACCTTGGCCAGAGATCCAAGCTCAGGAGCACGAATAAGCGGTTCAGAAACCTCGATAACAAAGGGCCGGCCGTCGCCGAGCATCAGGACATCGATGTCCTCCCTTCCTGCCGCATGGACCTTGAACTTGGTTCCTTGAGCTGCGTTCTGTGTTGGAACTCCTATGTATTCAGATATTGAATCAGGGTATTTTCGACCAGTTCCACCACATGCATCGCAACCCTTTCCTCTACATTCTCCGCAGTCCCATCGGCTCTGAGGGACGCCACGTTTCAGTTTCCTATATCTTCCCTCAATGAATATGGGGTTTCTATTGACCTCTATTCTATCCCCCTCCATCCGATATACAATGACAATGTCCGGATTCTTGAAGTCAACTGGGCGCCCAAGGAGTTCCTGCAGCGTTTTACCCAGCTCCCTATTGAAATCCCCTTTCAAAGCCTCGCCATGGAGTAGACCAAAAGTGCTTCGTATCTCATCCTGTCGTTCGTCAAGGTTGACGGATGGAACACATCCAACAAGAAATGAGCTGAACTCAACTGCATCAGTCGCTATCCTAGCTCTCTCTGCAATATCAGGTATTTTGTCGAAGAAAGAGACCCCCTCTACCGAGCAGAGATGACATGAGGTCTTGTCCTCGTATTCAATCGAGTTCTTTATAGCTAGAGCCTTTGCAGGTCCAAACATTCCATTACCTGCAAGGACACGAATCAACTTCTCTCCTGCCTGTTCTCCACCTGATTTGAGGTCCTCATCCGCCATCATTGAAAGCGTCAATTTGATAGCGGCGCCTCTGTCATCGTTTGACGTATTCGTACTCAACCAGGCGAACTGGCGACCCAAGCAGTGATTGCAGATTGGGTGTCTTTCGAGTACCTTTTTGGCTATCCCAAGAATGTTCCTCTCATCTTGCTCATCCATTCATCCGGACCTCGGCTTACAGAGTTGAGTGTTGGCACACTCATAAAGGTGTTCTAACAGACTAGAAGAACGG
>JASFEL010000184.1:0-3547 GCA_050124855.1 Candidatus Thorarchaeota archaeon
GCCCTGTGACTGTCACATTTATCAATTCCACATCTGATCCAATACTACAATTTGATACGACCACATCATCAAATGGAGAAGCTAAGATTAACTGGACCGACGCTACTGCCCCTCCAGGCGATTATACAGTGGTAGTAGCAGGTAATGGGACAGAGGACTTCATGCCCTTCTCAGAGTCTTTTCCTCTCACAGTAACAAGGGCTGCCTCAAATCTGACTGTTTTATCCGCACCATCATCGGTACATTGTCAGACACCAGATGGCAGCCAAATCGAATCTCTAGACATATTAGTAGAACAGACGACGGTGGAAGGTCAGCCAATATCTGACAGTGTTATTCAGTGGCACACATCCTTTTCCTCAGGTATAATGAACATTCTTGGTGACGGACTCTATGACATGTCAATACCTTTCAATGTCGAACCAGGGTCTTATACTCTGAATCTTACAGCTGTTAATCCATTCTATCGAAACGAGTCAGAATCAATCACAATTGATGTGATACCTTACGTTGTTTATCTTTCCACAACGAATTTTACTTGGTCAGTCAAGCGCGGAAGCAATATCACCCTGAATATTAGTATCAATTCCATCCTGCTACAGAGCCAGCTGATTCCAATAGAAATCATCGATTCAATTGGCGAGATAGGCACCAACGGGTCAATTATTGCAAACAGTCCCACGGAGGTTACGTTCCCAATCCAAAGTAATACTTCATTAGGCCCTCATATAATATCCATTGAAGTAACTGGCAGTTCATACATAGTCCAAACGCCCCTTGAGTTAGAAATCATTGTTCATGGGACCATTTCCGTCAATGTGACGCTTGATTTGGTGTATTATGGAGAAACAGCTGAAATTGGCCTGAATGTTACAGATGATAATGGACAGAGTATCGGAACTGCTGATGTGCGAATCTATGCCGATTCAACCTCTACACCTTTCTTCACAATAAACAATGCAGACGTCACCTCATCGATACAGGTTCTTTTCCCTTTCCATATCTATCCGGGATTGCACAGTCTTCATCTGTACATAAACAGCTCTTGGTGCGAAGAAACTAACATTTCACAACCCATAGTCATCTGGATGAGATCTAGCATATTGATAATTATTGGGGACCCAATTCCCCCTGGCCCTATATCCCCGGTAAACATCATTCCCACATGTCACGAATCGAATCCTATTCTCTCTACCAGTTCATCTGGTTCAATCATCAGCCCTCCGCCAATCTTAGTAAGTGGGACCACATCTACAGAGCCACTAACCACCCTTGAAACCTCTCTGGAGAGCTGCCCCAGACTAAGCTCGGGTACCAGTAATCGATCAACTGATTCTGCAAACTCCATTATCTCAGAGTCTGGAAATGGCCATATGGTTCTCAAACGTAGTGATTTCAATGGAGGAGCACCTGAACTCCTAGCAACTAATTCCTCTACCGATCTTGATGTACAACCATATGATATAATTCCCCACTCAGCAGACTCTTGACCAGAAACAACTACATCTGTGAGATTGGTGTGTTCATTTTGAATTTTAGCTGAAATTCTACGAACCAACTTGTCATGCACATCAGGGTCCGATGTCTTTCGATAGCCATATTCGTCGTGTGTCGATCCAGTGACTAACAGGTTATGACCATCACCAAATCTTGGCATCTTAATCCAACCATCATCATTAACCCCATCAAATGGGGGCTTCCCCGCCATCGCGTATTTTCGTTGAACTGCAAGGTCTTCCTTTGTCTTCACTACTACTTTCTCACGAGAATGTCCCACAATTTCATCCGAAAGAACAATCACGGGATGTCTAAGCTTCTCTGATAGATGAAAGGCACGTAATGTGAGTTCGAATGTTTCCTGTGCTGAGTTGGGGGCTAGTACTATGCTTTCAACATCTCCATGTGTGCCCCATCTTGATTGCATAAGATCTCCTTGTGCACCTTTTGTTGCCTGTCCAGTACTAGGCCCCGCACGTTGGACATCTACAATGACACATGGAGTTTCAGTCATAATAGCATATCCAATATTCTCCTGCATGAGGCTGAATCCAGGACCGGATGTTGCGGTCATTGACAGAGCGCCACCCCATGAAGCACCGATCACAGCAGATATTGCACCAATCTCATCTTCCATTTGGAGATACGTTCCTCCGACCCTTGGAAGATTCTCTGCCATTATTTCTGCTATCTCAGAAGCTGGAGTGATTGGATAACCGGCGAAGAACCTACAGCCTGCTGCAATTGCGGCTTCTGCACATGCCTGGTTCCCTTGCCAGAAGTTGACTGATGGATTGCTACCCGCCATGATGTATAATCCTCAGGGCCGGCTGTTCCACAAGTCCTTGATAAGCGTTGACTTGGAGCATTTCAGACTCAATTTGCCGATAGTCTTTTATCATGCACCACAAGGTTGACCTCCTCAGCGGCCGTAGTCTAGCATGGTTAGGACGGAGGCCTCCCAAGCCTCCAACCCGGGTTCGAATCGGCAGATGACTGTCGTGTGTCGAGATAATCCCGGCGGCCGCACATTCTTTTCGTCAGACTTAAAGACGAATGGACCCAAGTGAGAGCGGCGAGTGATGACTGCCATGACCCCAATGAGTCCAGAGTGACGATGATATGGATCTTGAGTAACGAGCTCGCCACTATTACTTTCGGTTAACACCACCCCTCGGATACATTTAATCGAACAATTCGCATAACTCTTTTAAGTTACTATATTGTTTCTACTTCGGACCGGGATGCCTCATGACGCATGACTATGTGGAAGACGAACTGAGTCGGCAGAGTGTATTCAAAGCGGAGCAATTACTTTCTATCGATTATGTTCCTGAAACCCTTCCACATCGAGAGCCCGAGTTGAGAACACTTGCTCAGAGTTTCAAGACGTTAATCTCCTCCCCCGGTCGTACAAGTCAGAAGTTCATTATCGAGGGTCCAGTAGGCACCGGAAAAACAGCTGTGACTAAGCGTTTTGCAGATCAAATGGTTAAAGCAGCTACCCGACGGGGTATAAGATTGCATAAACTGCATATCAATTGCCGAGTAAGCAAAAGCACCTATCTTGTGTATCTGCGGATGCTAAGAGAGTTTAAACCAAGGTTTCCAAGACGAGGCCATTCACCAGAAGAAATCCTCCAGATGGTTATCGAGGTGCTTGACGAAGAAGATAGATACCTTCTACTGATACTTGACGAGCTCGACTATTTCATTAGACAACGAGGCGCTGACATTCTCTACGACCTGACTCGGCTGACGGATGATCGGTTGAATGCTCCCCAACGTTTGTCTGTGATTGGAGTGGGGAGAAAGATCCCTCTTGATGAAACTATCTTGGACCAAAGCACATTAAGCACACTTCAAAGAAACATACTACGTTTTGATCAATATGCATCCATTGCTCTGTATGATATTCTAAAGTGGCGAGTAGATACGGCATTCGAGCAAGATACAGTCATGGACGAGACACTACAGCTCATCTGTGATATTGCCTCAGAACGTGGAGATGCTCGTTATGCAATCGAACTCCTGTGGCGTGCAGGGAAAC
>JASFEL010000185.1:0-3546 GCA_050124855.1 Candidatus Thorarchaeota archaeon
TGGCGAATCCATTGAGGATGTGGATGCTGCTCGGGATGAGTTTAAGACTCATAGCCTCGTTGAGATGAGAGATTCCGTTAGTAAGCTGGAAGATGCCTTCGACGTTGACAAGGCAGCGGAAAGACTTAACGACGGTATGGCAAGTGAACCCGAAGGGACTGTAACAGATCCAACCGTTCAAACGGACGGCGGGGACGCCAAATCTCAAGGGCAAGTACCTTCTAAGGAAAGTATAATGGCAACTTACAATAAGTTGCATCAGCGTTCCGGTGCGAAGGTAGCCCGTGACTGGCTCAAGGCCATGAAGGATAAATTCGGCGAACACCTCGAGTTCGAAGACAATCACGAGGAGGATAACAAGTAATGTACCAACCTTACACCACTAACCACAAAACGTGGGATCACGTGGGCAACCTGACTCCTAATATCGAGATTTCCGAAGGTATTCGTCCCGCGGAAGAACTCAAGCCGGCTGAGTACTTGAAACTTGTTCGCTTTGACAAGTACTCTGAAGACTACTACGTAGTTTCAGCTGGTAAGGTAGTTGCCCTCGACAGCAATGGCGATGTGGTCCCTGCCGGTCTAGCACTGCAAGCTGCTGCTTACCAGACTGCCTGGAACGGTGCTGGTGGTATTCTGAGTGTTAACAGAGCAGCTGGACGAGCTGCTGTTGATGCTCTTGCTGGCTACACAGCTGGTGCTGCAGTCTATGATGCCACAGACGTGGATCCAGTAGCAAGCGGAGTCGCAGTACAGACAGCGACAGGAAACGACGTCGTTGCCGGTGATTACATCGTGGAGAATTTCTTCACCACAGTGACTGACGCAGGTTACAAGCGAATTATCGACTTGGAAACTGCGGACCTTGATGACGCTGACAGTGACTGCTTTGCAGTCATTACAGTTAGCTCTCCCATCGGAATCGCGCCTTACAACTATTTCCGCTGGGCAGGTGGTGATGGATTTAATCCTGCGGATTACACACATCACAACTATAACAGGCAGCATCAGGTAGCCGTGCTTTGCGACTACTACATTGAGCTGCCACGGATCGACGACAAGAGCTTGATCAAGTTTCCCCAGCTCTCATGCGTGTACGACTCTGGTCTGTCCCTGACACCCGGAACTTTCTTGACTTTCGACGCTAGTTCCGATATGGTCGAATGGGCCGGTACAGAGGCTTTTGATGACATTATCGGTCAGGTATGGAAGATCGAAACTGGCTTCCCCAAGGATTACCTGGATCGTGTGCGCACAGCCTACTCGGGACTGGGCGACCTGGATAAGATGCCTGGATCCGCTTCAAGCGGTTTGCCAGATAACATCAGCTATGCTGGTGGAACAGCTGCGAAGGGCGTCGTTCGTATCAACCTGATCAACCGATAAGGACTGAGGAGGATCCCTTTAAATGGAATTCAAAGATCTAACCACCTACGAATTCGTCTGGCGGAATAATGGGCAGACACTAGAGGAAGGCGACCAAAGGGTGGAAATGAAAGACGCCATCAGTGTTCCCAACGCCGCGATGTTCCTCCCTAAGGTGGTATCCAACATAGTCAAAGAGGCTGCCGAACCTCTGTTGGTTGGTACTTCTCTCCTGCAAAGGATTGAGTATCATGCCGGTCAGACGATTACGTTCCCGGCTGTCGGTGCCCTCGTTGCCGCGGATATCGCTGAAGGTCAGGAATATCCAGAGCGTCAGCTCCAGATGGGTGGAGCAACCGTGACAGCAACCATCGGAAAGTCCGGTGTGGCTGTTAAGGTTACTGATGAGATGATTAAGTACTCACAGTACGATGTCATCGGAATGCACTTACGTGCTGCAGGTCGCGCTCTAGCTCGTCACAAAGAGCAAAAGATCTTCAACTACATCAATAGTATGGGTGTAGTTTGCTTTGATAACGTAACCCCCGCCAACTCGCTGTTCGGCGTTACCCATGGCCGCGGACTGGATGGCTCTGCCAACGGTTCCGTTGTTATGGATGATATTTTCGACGCATTCGGACAGATTATCGCACAAGGCTGGATGCCTGACACACTTCTGATGCACCCCTTGACATGGATCATGTGGGTTAAGGATCCTGTGTTGCGTGCATTCGCACTCGCCGCTGGTGGTGGAACCTTCTTCGCTTCTTGGAGAGGTAACCCCGCTGGTCGTGCACCGTGGGACAACTCAAGCCAGGGTGGTCTTGGATATAGCCCAGGTCAAAATATTGATCCTGCAAGCGATCCGTTGACTGCATACAGCCAGAATATCAATTCTGCTCCTGTGCTGCCGTCCTACTTCCCAATCCCCTTCCGGATTATCGTGAGCCCCTTTGTACCTTACAACCCGGTTACAAAGCTTACGGACATCATGATCTTCGATAGCGCCAATCTTGGTGCACTGATCGTGGACGAAGAGCCCATGACAGAAGAATTTGATGATCCTGCACGCGACATCCGCAAGATCAAGATTCGGGAGCGATACGCTGTTGCGATCCTGAACGAAGGCCAGGCGATCGGTACTCTTAAGAACGTCTACGTGCGTCCGAACCACGTCGTTCTGCCTGCACGCACTACTATTGATATTAGTGGTAGCGTAGGCGAAATCGACCCGACAACTGCGATCAGCTAGAAGCTGACTTCCTAGTATAGAGCAGCCCTGGCCACTATAAAGGCCAGGGCTGTATCTAAACGGGTAGATTGCGATGGCAGAGCCATTAAGCAAGGAAACATTCGAGACGTATACAGGCGAGCACCAGAAATACTTGGACTCGAAGTTTGAAAAGCTAGCTGGGTGCATAGCGGGCGTGAAGAAGTCTGTAGATGAGATTAAAGACGCTCGCAAAGAAGACTGGAAACAGCACGCGGAGCAGTGCGAGATCTGTAAGGCTTGCCATGAAAAGAAATTCAAGAAGTTGCATAAGTATATCATTGCAGGATGTATTTGTGCAGCTCTCTTTGGAGCTATCCTAGCTCCGTCTCTCGGATGGACCCACGTAATAGGCTTCATAACTAAGATGCTGACCGGCACTGCGCCTATCGGTATGTAAACTGGGAGATCGTGATATGGCATTAGACTTAAGTAAGAAGTATCTCCACGACCAGCTTTCGCTGATGGACGGTCTCACTGATGAGTCCGACTGGAGTAAAGCGCGGTTTATGGCTCGCTTGGAGGCTCTAGGAGCTACACCTAGTGATGATTGGTCCAGACGCCACATGATCACGGTAATGCTCCCGGAAGCGCAAGCGATCTATAATGCGACAACAACTTCTACTACGACTACTTCAACAACTACTACGACCACTACTACATAAGAATTGAGGTGATTGATGTCTCTGGATTTGGATAATACTCATCTTGACAAACTAAAACCTCTTGGCGTAAATGTTGGAGAGTTTAAATCCTTCGAGGCTGCAGTTAAGAAGTTTAGAAAGCTTGTGGAGAAAGAAGGAATTATCAAGCAAGTGCTTGATCGCCGTGCCTTTATGAAACCATCTCAAAAGAGGCACAATAAGAAAAGGCAAGCGATACGTCGCAGAGAGCTCGAGAGAGAAGAAGAG
>JASFEL010000186.1:0-3546 GCA_050124855.1 Candidatus Thorarchaeota archaeon
CACCCAACGCATTTCTCATCTATGTATCGCTTACAAGTAGCACAGTCTACTTTGCATGGTGATTTGGAGCCGTTTGCATTTTCAGGTGCAAGATTCAGCTGAAGAAACGTTGGCACAATAGGAGCATTGCCGAACCAGCTCTCTGATCTTCTGACACCCTGTTCAGTTCTCATACTACATGTGCCCACAATCGATTGAAGACTCCAAGTATCCTCCGCTGCCATCACTGCAATCAGGTTATAGCTGCCTGTTACAGGAGCAAGCATGAGTAATCGAGGGCAGTGCTGATATTTCTCCTTGATGCGCTCTGCTACATCTATATTGTCAACCTCTAAGCCCATGAACAGGAGCTTCACGTCTAGCTCCTCTGCATTCACACCAGCAGTGACATGGACTTTTTCTTGCTTGACTAACTTGTCCAATCGCTTGCTAACGGCAACATGCGACATTTCTAGTTTCTTACCTATCTCGGAAAGGCTTTTTCTACCATCCTCTTGGAGGAGTGTGACCAACCGCTTGTCTACGTTATCCAATGAATCTACGCTCCGGATGTTACTAAAGTATACTCTCTAGTTAACGAGTGTAACCTTGGCTTACAATCCAGTTAATAATAATGCCTATTCTGGCCTTCCTTCGTATCTATATCGCAACTATAGTGAACCAGCTCGTTCCCAATCATGACTGTAGACATGAGCATTGACAGAAAGTGTTGTGATGGTCCCTGGCTTGAGGCTTACCTTCTCTGATACATAAGTGAGGAGCTCCCCAAGAGCATATACATTTGCTAACCATGCTCCATACATATCATTGGACCGAATCATAACTGACAGATCAAGATAGTCATCCCGCTTCATGAATACAAAGTGGTTGAGACAAGGGACCTCATCATGTACTGTGTCCTTGCGTGGATCCCAAGTTGTAGCTACGGCTCTTCGGCTGTTCGGGCTTTGCTTTAGCTTTGCAATGACGAACTCTATTTGATTCAGGACTTCCGATCCCCATGCATTGAGTCTCTCACCGTAAGTATAATCGAAGTCCATCCGGTTAGGATCCAAAAGCTGCTTTGCATATTTCTCTCGCAGAACTTTCTCACTGAAGGGATATTCCTTACAGACTCTATTATGGTAGGGGTCTTCAACATGAATCAATAGGTTGGAATGCCAGCGGGTTTCGCTTTCCCTCTCATCCATTCTGATCATTCCACTCTCCATAATCTTTCTAACAGCGCGAGTCCACGCATCTACTGGTGTCTTGGCCTTGAGATAAACTGCCATTGATAAATCACCGCTACTTGGAACTACTCAGGTTGTGTTCATACATCCTATTTAGGGCTACCGCGAAGAATCACTTGCCGAAATACCCTATCGAGTACACGCTTGATTGGCGCCACTTCTCAATTTTCTATTTTTGAGTCGGACGATACATGACGCTATTTCGCGTCGTTTCTTAGCATACACAGCATGAAGAGTCTGCATATTTGGAATGGTCCTGACCTACTTTCTATAGGAGTTTAAGTAGATGCTCTCTCACATCTAGATGTGAGCTCTATCCGGAATTATCCAGCCTTCCCAGAGTGCCTTCTTCCTATACTAGAAGCCATTTTGGAGTGCAACAAGTCTTTTATTACCAATTGGCTAGATGACAAGATGCCTTCACTCCGTGGAGGGAGTGTTGATTAATGCCGGGAGAGGACAAAACTACAGACAGCGCGCTATATGTCTTCACTCAGGAAGACTGTGTGAACTGTCCAGCAGCAAAGTTAGTCGTAGAGGAAGCCTTGGTGGGGACCGGGTATCCTATGCGCGTTGTCGACCTTACAGAGGTCGATGAAGACTTGGACTTTAGAATGCTTGAGAGCCAAATCTTCATTGCATCCACTCCCAGCATTGTCTTAGAGAACCAGGGGTCGCTAAAACTATTGTACAGTGGGAAGGTGCCCACCGTTGAAGAGGTACGCAAGTCGCTTGGAGTGAATTGATTAATGACGGATATCCATAGTTCAGTAATATCCCATGAGGACCTGAAGGTGAGAGAGAAGAAGCTGCCAAAGGTACGAACCACCAGCAGCACTCTAGAACCCTTCGACGTGGATCGGATTATAGAGAGCCTGATCACTGAGGCCCATCTCACACGAGCGGATGCTCAACTGGTGGCTCTCAAGGTCATGGACAGAATCGCAGCATCCGGAATCAAGTTCCTCTCGGGTCCCTTAATCAGAGAGATGTGCAACAGTGTATTGGCAGAGTTGGGTTTCGAGAAGGAACGTATTCTGTACACCCGTGTTGGTGTGCCCATGTTTGATCTCAACCACCTCATTCACAATCCCGGCCATCACACCAATAATGCTAATCTCATGCGTAACCCTGAGACCATCGCCAAGCTCGTTCACGATCAGGTTATGGAGCAGCACACATATCTCTCCATTCCAACTCATCTAGCAGATGCTCACATGCGTGGTGACATCTACATCAAGGACCGTGAGTACTTCTCAACTCGTGACTACTGTGCAACATGGGATCTTAGACAAGTACTGCAGCTTGGAATAGCTCCTGATGGACTGGGCGGTCTTCACTCATCCTCTGCGGGTCCTGCCCAGCACCTCAATGTCGCCGTGAACCACTCAGCCATCTGGCTTGCTGCTGCTCAGAGCTCTTTTGCTGGTGGACAGGGGTACTTCTACTACAATACATTCCTAGCCCCCTTCATGCAAGGACTTTCAGACAAGAAAATCATGCAAGCTGCACAACAACTCATCTTCACACTCACTCAGCAGTATGTTGCCCGTGGTGGCCAGGTCATCTTCTCCAGTGTCGACCTCACACCAGGTATTCCCAAGATAATGCATGATGTCCCTGCAATCCTTCCTGGGGGGAAGACCAACGGAGACACCTATGGGGACTACGTGGATGAAGCACACAAATTCTTCAATGCCTTCATGAAGATCATGCTACAGGGCGATGTGAAGGGTAAGGGATTCAACTTCCCCAAGCCAAACATTGTTCTCCGTGAGGAGTTCATGACCCCTGAGTTTGATGACTCATGGCATCTTGTTGCTAAACTGACAGCAGAACGCGGTTCTCCCTATTTCGAGAACTACCTCAACTGGCGTTCTTCAATAGAGGCCGGTTGCAGCAGTTGCTGTTCCCACCTCTGGACTGCAAGCACTGATGAAGAGATGGAGGAGTTCCTCTCAGGGAACATGGTCTTTGGAGCATCACAGATGGTGACGCCAAACTTTGGTCGTGCTGCTTACATCGGGCGTTCTGATGAGGACCGTTTCTTTGCAAAGGTCGATGAGTACCTAGACCTATCCATGCAAGTGATTCTTGAAAAGAAGCGTCTCATGGATAGACTCATCGCATCTGGCTCTGTTCCCTTCTATACTCAACCCAAGCCAAACGGAGACCCCCTCATTGACATGAACACGAGGGAGTTCTTGCTAGGGACTGTAGGATTCGAAGAAATGTCTATAATCATGACTGGCCAGCACCTCCATGAACGGGAGGGCACAAAGTTCGGGATTAGGGTGTTGAAGCATCTGAAGAA
>JASFEL010000187.1:0-3538 GCA_050124855.1 Candidatus Thorarchaeota archaeon
TCAATGAGCGGAGTTGCTACACCCCCTAGAGTTTCAATACTTAGCGTAAGAGGAGTAACATCAAGCAGCAGAATGTCAGTTTCCCCAGCAATGACTCCTGCTTGAGCTCCAGCCCCTAGAGCAACCACTTCATCAGGATTGATACTCTTATCGCCTTCCTTTCCAAACATTGCTCTCACGGTTTCCTGAATCATTGGCATCCTAGTTGCGCCTCCCACAAGCAGAATCTTGTTGATTTGCTCAGGTTCCATCTTTGCGTCTGTCAATGCCTGGCGAAGAGGCCCTATGGTGGCTTGGACGAGGTCATCAGTCATCTTTTCAAATTGAGACCTAGTTATCTCAATGTCAATGTGCTTTGGGCCACTTTGGTCTGCTGTGATATAGGGCAAGTTGATTGTCGTCTTTGTGACAGTGGAGAGCTCTATCTTTGCTTGTTCTGCAGCATCTCGAATCCTCTGCATGGCCGACAAATCTTTTGTGATGTCCATTCCTGTGGACTTGTTGAAATCCTCTACAACCCAATCGATAATCCGTTTGTCCCAGTCATCTCCGCCTAGCTGAGTGTTTCCACTAGTCGATAGGACTTTGTAAACATCTTCCCCAATGTCCAGAACGGATACATCAAAAGTACCTCCTCCGAGATCGTAGACAAGTATCTTTAGCTCCTGTCCCTTATCCAGGTTATAGGCAAGTGCTGAAGCAGTCGGCTCATTCACGATGCGTAGAACTTCTAGGCCCGCAATCCTCCCTGCATCCTTGGTGGCTTGTCTCTGGCTGTCATTGAAGTAAGCAGGAACAGTAATGACAGCTTGCTCAATGGATTGACCAAGAAACGCCTCTGCGTCCTTCTTCATTTTTGTGAGAATCATAGCTGAAATCTCCTGGGGGGAATAATCCTTGTCATCAATCCTGACCTTGTAGTCCTGCCCCATTTTCCGCTTGATTGACCGCACTGTACGTTCAGGCATTGATACTGCCTGACGTTTGGCCAACTCGCCTACCACAATCTCACCCTTGGGTGTGATTCCCACAACAGAGGGAGTCAATCGGCCCCCTTCCGCATTTGGAATGATTGTGGGCTTTCCTCCTTCCATGTACGCAATTCCGCTATTAGTAGTTCCAAGATCAATTCCAACAACTTTCGCCATTATTCATCACCGTTAACTTCTGATTTCTCATCAACCGCATCATCTTGACCCTCCGAATCTGGAAGGAGTTCATGCCGGTTCACAACCACCAGTGCTGGCCGCAGCACCTTCTCTTTTAGCATGTATCCTTTTTGGAGTACATCCACAACGATACCATCAGGTTTGTCTGTGTCGTTCTCAATCCCTACCGCGTGTTGGTAGTAGGGATCAAAGGGTATTCCCATGGAATCTTTGGGTTGGACACCCTCTCGTTCAAGTAGATTCTTGACTTGCCTTTCTATTGCACCCACACCTTCTTTCGCAGCTCCCGGATCCTTCGAGAAATCCACCTCGAGTGCTCGTTCAAGGTTATCATAGACCTCTAGGACTTTCAGGAGTATTCCTTCCGATGCAAATCGTGCAGCATCAGTGAAACGACTCTCCATTCGCTTGCGATAATTATCAAATTCGGCCTGCAATCGCTGAAATCGGTCAAAGAGCTCTTTTGATCTCAGCTTCGCTGCCTCAATATCATTTTCTTCAGACCAGGGGACGAGTTCGAAGTCATCTTCCTCATCCTCAGTAGTCAAATCGACCTCAATTGATTCATCTTCTCGCTTGTCCTGCATTCTTCGCTGTTCCACCCATCAATTGGTAGTTCTTTAAGGTAAACAGATGCTTGTGGGGTTAGAAACCCTGAGGGAATAGCATGAAATGTCTATCCCTCACCCCGGCTGACGGCGATTTTTCAACTTATGAAGAAAAACCTTTCGAACTGACCGAAAACACCTTTTAGGCCAAGCGTTTGATGAAACTACCATGGTAAGCCAAGAGGACCTCGCACTAGCGGTGGATATTATCAAGAAATCTAAACGTATTGTAGCACTCACTGGAGCAGGAATCAGTGTTGACTCGGGCATCCCTGATTTTCGGTCAGAAGGTGGGCTTTGGGAAAGATATGATCCTCACGAATATGCAACCTATGATTCGTTCCTAATTAATCCGGAAAAGTTCTGGCAGATGGGGCAAGAACTTGCGGAGGTCATTCTAGAAGCTGAGCCCAATCCAGCCCATAAGGGGCTTGTGAAACTCGAAGAATCTGGCAAGCTTGTTGGTATCATTACACAGAACATAGACAACTTGCACCAGTCAGCAGGAAGCAAGAAAGTCATAGAGCTGCATGGCAATTATCTCAGAGCATATTGCATGAACTGTGGAATGCAATACATTGGAGAGGACATTCATCGACGTGTAGTGGAGGGTGAGATTCCGCCAATATGTGACCAATGTGGTGGAGTCTTGAAGTCTGAAGCTATTCTATTTGGAGAGCCCCTTCCTGAGAAGCCTATGGAGGAGGCAGTAGATATGTGCCGGTCTGCGGACCTGATGCTAATCATTGGCTCGAGTCTGACAATATATCCGGTTGCATTTCTTCCCCAACTAGCCAAGGATGAAGGTGCAAAAATCATAATCGTTAATATAACAGGTACAAATAGAGACCATATTGCCGATTTAGTCCTTAAGGGTAGGTCTTCTGAGATCATTCCACAAATAGCGAATCTCTAGACTGGCGGAAAAGCCAGATAGGAGTAAGCGCCAAGTAAGCCCGGCAGAATGATCACTGAGAGGAATATCACTATCATACCCAGAATGTGTTGGTTGCGGTCCATTAGCCATAGGCCAAGATACGAGTAGCCATAGGCAATGACACATGCAACAAAGCCTAGTAAGATAGTGGAGAAAAGCGGCAAAGCTATCGCTAAGAAGCCTCCCACTGTTGTCCAGAGAATGCCGATATTTAGTATCACGAAAAATCCTCTGACTGCAAGATAGACGATTATTGCGACAAACAGGCCGATCTGTGAGAACGTCAGACGAGCAGAAAGGATAGGCGCACTCATTGTGATTCAGATTTTTTAGCAAATTGACTAGCAAATAGCCTTTTCTCATAGATGCGAATTCCTTAAACGAGGGTGCATGTCCAGACAGCTCACTTTGAAAACGAACATTCCCTGGAAAATTGCGAGTTTAGGACAGTTGTCTATTCTATTGGAGGTCAGTTCTCCTAAGCCAGGAAATGTGAGTAGACTCCGAAGATTCTCAGATACAGGATACAGGCATTTTCTGGCTAGCGCTTCACTTGCATCAAGAGGCTTACACATAGCAGCTTCAAGAGGGCAGGAACTTGCGAAGGGACATATCAGTCCTGAGGATGTTAAGATCGGGAGCATTATTTACGAGTGTTCGAGGGATGTCTTTTCGGGTTTGAATCAGAGGAATACGATTTTCGGGACAGTTCTTCTCTATGTGCCACTCGTCATAGCAGCTGGTGCAAATATCGTTGGCTCGAAGAAGTTCGTGCCAAGTGATATGAGCCACTGGATTAAAAGTATCTTGGACAACACGACGAG
>JASFEL010000188.1:0-3522 GCA_050124855.1 Candidatus Thorarchaeota archaeon
ACCATCCATGACTGTGACCAAAGTCTTGGACCCACGCCCAGGAGAAACTGTCATCGACCTAGCTGCTGCACCAGGTGGCAAGACCACACATATTGCACAACTAATGGATAACACAGGCACTGTGATCGCTATCGATGAAGACCGCCAACGTATCAAGAGCCTTGAGAGCAATATTCAGCGTTGTGGGGTCAGTAATGCAATCATTCTAAGAGGCGACGCCAAGAAGCTTGACAAATTGGAACGAACCCCGGATAAGATCCTGCTAGATTCGCCCTGTTCAGGAGAGGGATTGATTCCTCTGGACCCTTCCAGAAAGACAAGTACGTCAATGGCTGACATTCGGTTCTGTGCAACCAGAGAAGATGAACTCCTTGAAGCCGCGGTGAACGCGCTACCTTCTGGTGGGACTATGGTCTATGCGACATGTTCCATTGCCCCAGAAGAGAACGAGTACATCATTGACGAGATTCTTCACAGGCATTCAGAGATGAGTGTTGTTCCAATACCACTCGAGTTTGGATCTCCAGGATACCCACGGCCATATGGAGTGGAACTGAACGAGTCAATGATACTGACACGTAGATTCTTACCCCATCTACACGGAACTGAGGGCTTTTTCATCTGTAAATTAGAGAAGGAGTAGAATCATCTAGCTGCTACGAAGCTTTAGTTTTTTAGGAGAAATATCCACGTGTCCTCAGGTTAGGTGAGGCGATGTCATGGCTAGTGATGGAATAGACATCAGAACAGAGGGCCTCTCAAAGACCTTTGGGACTATTGAAGCTCTCAAGGAACTCAACATAGAGGTCAAGAGAGGAAGCACCTTTGGATTCCTGGGACCGAATGGAGCGGGTAAGACTACAACTGTCAGGATATTATCCGGCCTCCTCAAGCCCAGCGCAGGCAGAGCAACTGTCTGTGGGTATGATGTGAACAAGCAGAGAGATGAGATCAAAGCAACTACGGGATTGCTGCCTGAAGCCCCCGGTCTGTATTCAAAGCTGTCCGCGGTCGAATTTCTCGAGTTCATAGGTGCTTTGAACGACATGAGTGGTGATGTGCTTGGGAACAGGATTGATAGTCTTCTTGGAATTCTTGGACTGGAAGGAAGGCAGAATGACCTTCTTGAGAGTTACTCCTCAGGAATGAAGCAGAAGGTGCTAGTGGCATCGACAATCCTCCATGAGCCGAAATTGGTATTCCTTGATGAGCCCACATCTAGATTAGACCCTGCTGCGAGCGCACTTGTCAAGGAAATGATACTTGCCATGGCGAAAGAAACTGAAACCACGTTCTTCATCTGCACTCACATGACTGATTTCGCAGAAGATGTCTGTGAGATTATTGGAATACTCAACGAGGGTACTCTCACAACTTTGGGTACTCCAAAGGATATCATTAAGAATGTTGAAGCGTCCGACCTTGAAGAGGCATATCTCAAAATTGTAGGGGGAGAGGTTGACAGAGAGTCACTTCTGTCCTGGAGGCGGTGAAGTGGCAAGAAAATGGCTAGTAATAGCCAAGACCGAGTTTCTTGTTGCGACCTCAAGGTTCCACTCAATGAGAAAAGCGGTTTCGCTGCTCATTGTAGCTTTCGCCATAGTATGGGCGCTTTTCATCGCTCCTGCCATCATGTCAGCCTTTGTGGATTTGTTTGCCGCTGAGATTCAGATGATTCTTGCTGTAGCATTCCCTGGTCTTATGAGGTCTGTAATGCTGCTTCTCTGGGTCTTGGTGTTGATTTACCCGATTTCGTTTGCGCTTCAAGAAATCAGGATTGGACAATGGGAAATCATGCTCAGTAACAATGTCAGAACTCGTGACATGTTGTTTGGGATGTTCCTAGGGAAGTTGCCTAGTTATGGCCTATTAGTGTTATTCATGGCGCCAGTGCTCATCTCACCCTTTGCAATTGTGTACCAAGTTTCTCTAGTCGGACAAGCACTGATGTATGGTGTACTGTATATCACCGCGCTCAGTACGCTATGGTTCTCAAACGTGATTTCCACGGCAATCCAGGCAAAGCTTGGTGAGTCATCAAGAGGAAACGACATAGCAAAGGCCCTCAGTATGGTTGTTGCAGCCATCATCATAATTCCAATGTACGGTATCATGTATTTTGCTGGACCTCTTGCTGAAATCATGGGACTGGATGTCTTCTTGGTCCTCCCATCAACATGGGGCGCAGACTTGATCACCTGGACTGCTATATACTTCAATGGGATAGGTCTGTCGCAGTCCACCATCTTGGCCTTTGAAAGCATACTCCTCTTTGGTCCAGCCCTTGATTCTCTATTAGTCGCAGCATTCTCAATCGTCATGTTGGGAATTGGGTTCGCTGCTTCAGATCGGCTTTTCACTATCCAAGCAGGAGCAAGAACAGAGGTTGTTACCACCGTTGGACGTGAAAACCTGTTTCTCAGAGGAATCAAGTGTATATTATCGGGATCTTTCGGAGTATTGGTCGTCTCATCATTGAAAGACTTCGGAAGGAAAGCCCAAAACTTATCGAGGTTAGGATACGGCATCTTCCTGTCAATTCTGTTGCCTGTTATCATGAACTTCAGCGGACTAGGAGCTACAGTTGGCGACCCCCTTTTCGTCCCAATGATGGCCACACTCATGACTGGCATGATGTTGGGCATGTTAGGAGGTATTGCCTTTGGGGGGATTGGTTTTCTTGATTCAAAGGACCAGCTTTGGATTCTCAAAGGATCCCCAAACGGAGCATCCAAGTTTGTAAGGGCTAGAGTTGTTTCACACATTCTTTTCGCGATTCCAATCGCATTGATTTCTACTACATCGGTGACGGTCATCCTTGGGCTAGATGTTGTTGTGTTTCTTGCAATGCTGGTCTACGTTTATGCAGCCCTCTGTGGAGCGATTCTCATCGCAACTGGAATTACAGCGAACAACCCAGCGTATGAGGACATCAAAAGCAGTGCATTCATGATCAACACTGGACTGACGGTAGTAATCATCATGCTGTCTTCCATGTTCACTATGATCTGGGGGATCTTGATCATGATAAATGAGAGAAACATAACTCTCGGATTGCTAGTGAATATTGCGCCACTTCTACTAGTAGGATTTATTGTGGTTTTCATCGGCTCAAAACGACTCTCTATGCCTGATAATTGACCTCCGACATCTCCATAAGGGCTGTCGGCTCTTTTGCCTTAGATACGTGAGAGAGAATGAAACCAGAGCTTGTAGATCCTGTTGAATGGAATGAGCTGACAGACCAGCTCGATGATGAATTTGGAGAGGGTGTGAGTAAGGCGCTACTCGGAGAGAGGGCTCCCGTGACCATCTCAAGGGGTGATACCAAGTCATTCTATCTCGTCCCAATGGAATGGATAGCCCACCTCGAAGAAGAAAGAAAGGGCTTTGAGATACACTCACTTGGTATCCGAATGGGAGACCTGACCAAAGAGAGATTCAGACTCAGTCTCCAAATCTTGGGCCCACTTGCCGAACTCACAGACAGAATTCTCGTAGTTTCTCGGCAGGGTGCAGAGT
>JASFEL010000189.1:0-3518 GCA_050124855.1 Candidatus Thorarchaeota archaeon
GACTTGACAGCATTCCAGCAATGTAGGTTGTATATCCCATGTGCCCCGAAACACTTTCAATGCCTTCTACAGCCCACTCAGATGGCCTGAAAGCAAGCCATATTCCACCTATGATTCCTAGAAGCATTATAACTAGCGGGTCGAAATGTGTGAATTCAGACCAGAAGAATGCAAAGACAATCAGAAGCGCAATCCCAGCTTCCAGTTTTCCAACACCTAAAGATTCTCTAACACCACGAAAATTAGTTTCGTCAATTGTATCAGGGGTGGCTGAACTAGTCAACTGGTTTCCTCCGGAGCACACAGCTGTCACTGCAAGGCTCCAATCTTGTTGCAGCCTTGGATTATTTCCACTAATACTATCCTATTAACGCTATGGCTCTTTTTCAGAAGAATCTGGCTTTGTCTGCTTCTGATTTCCATAGTAGTATCTTGCTCCCGAACCCGTGTTCAAGAGAACTATCTCTTCGTCAAAATCAATCTCTCCCATCTCCACAAGATTCCGAATGCCTGCGAGTCCAACAGCAGCTTCTGGACAGAAGTCCATCCCCTCCATGCGTGCCGCCATTCTGTGGCAGGGCTCGATTTCCTGTTCAGCCACAGCTACAGCGCCACCTCCTGATTGTCGAATCGCGGCGAGAATCAGTCTTCCAGCAAATGGACTTGGAACCCTCAATCCTAACGCTTCTGTTTCGCTATTCTGCCAGGGCTGTATTTCTTTGCTTCCCTGTTCGATCGCCCTCACAATAGGTGCGCAACCCGCGCTTTGAGCTGCATACATTCTGGGTCGTTTGCTTTCAATTAGACCTAGTGCCTCTAGCTCATCAAGGCCTTTCCAGATTCCAATCAGAGCAGTGCCGCCTCCTGTGGGGCAGATTATTGCGTCGGGAACTCTCCATCCCATCTGTTCAGCAATCTCAAAAGCTAGAGTCTTCTTACCCTCAACTCTATAGGGTTCTTTTGTTGTTGACAGGTCAGTCCATTCACCTTCTGCTTTTCTCATGGCTTTGCCACAATCAGATAGACTGCCGTCTACTCGAGCAGTTTCAGCACCGCAGATAATGCAATCGTGGAAGAACGGCTCAGGTGTATCTGATGGCATAAAGATATGACACTCGGCTCCTCCAGCGGCACTATAGGCACTCGTTGAAACTGCTGCATTACCTGCCGAGGGCAACGCGAACGATGTGGATCCCAGCTCTAGATGTTTGGATACAGCAACACACAAACCCCTGTCTTTGAAAGAGCCAGTGGGATTTTGGGCCTCATCCTTGATACTGAGGAACCTCAGGCCAAGATGCTTCCCTAGGCGTCTAGTGCTGGTTAGTGGAGTCCATCCTTCTCCTAGGCTGTAAATGAAAGATGGTGATTTCACTGGAAGAAGTTGTGAGTATCTCCACATGGAATTTACCTTTGTGGGAAACTGCTCCCTCTGAATGTCCTCGATAACACTGAATAGATCGTACACGGCAAAGAGCGGTGACCCACATACACAGAAAGTGGCATGAGTTTCAGCTGAATGACTTCTACTACATTGAGGACATTCGAGATGGAGAAGGTGAGAAATCATAATCAATCCCACACTTACATAGACGCGCACCCTTATTTGAGTGTGTTACTTTTTCTGCAGGGGCTGTAGTAAACTTGGGTGAACTGAAAAGATCCGTGTTACCATTCACATCTATTGTCGGACTCACAAAGCTGAAGCTAGCTCTGATTCTGAATGGTGTCAATCCACGGATTGGCGGAGTCCTAATATCAGGGGCCAAGGGAACTGGAAAGACTACTGTTGTGAGAGCACTCGCTGACCTCTTACCTGAAGTTGATGTGGTAGAAGCGTGTCGGTTTGGATGCAATCCCCATCGAGAGGAGTTCCTGTGCCAAGATTGCTTGGATCTCCTAGCTCAAAAGAAAACTCTGAAGAGCGTCACACGAAAGATGCGCGTCGTGAATCTCCCCCTCTCTACAACTGAAGACCGACTGATTGGGGCACTTGACATCGAACGTGTTCTTCAGGAAGGTATTCAGGCACTGAGGCCTGGAATTCTCGCGGAGGCCCATCAGAATGTGCTCTATGTTGATGAGGTCAACCTTCTCCCAGATCATTTGGTCGATGACCTGCTTGATGCAGCAGCCACAAAAATCAATGTAATAGAACGAGAAGGAATCTCAATTGCTCATCCTGCAGATTTCGTTCTAATAGGTACGATGAATCCTGAAGAGGGTGAACTTAGACCTCAGCTATTGGACCGCTTTCCATTGCATGTTGCAGTGGGCGCCGAACATACTGTGGAAGAGCGAATGCAACTTGTTAGAAGGAACTTGGCGTTTGAGGATGACCCTGAGCAGTTTGAGGAAGACTGGTCGCAACAACAGACTAAGCTTAGAGAGAAGATTGTCCATGCCAAATCCATCCTTCATGAAGTGCACCTACCGGATCACAGTCTTCGTGCAATCGCCATGGCTACTGACGCACTTGAAGTGGATGGCGTCAGACCAGATATTATAATCAGCAAGGCCGCTTTAGCAAACGCAGCTTACGAAGGTCGTACTGAAGTCACATTAGATGATATGAAGCTTGCTGCACAGCTTACCTTGAGTCATAGAACTCGCAGAGGCGGTCTTCTGGAACCACCATCGACCAACGACATAGACATGGCAATCACAAAAGCTGCACAGATTACCAAGAAAAGTGACAGACGTGCGTCTCCAACCGAGGTGCCATCTTCTGAAAAAGATGAGTCAGGTAAGCGCCTGAGTGGTGGTCGGTTCGGTCGTGGTGGAAAATTCGCAACTGGTGGAAAGCAGGAAGGTCGAAAAAAAAAAGCTGAAGGAGTAAGAAATCCCAAGGGCGACCCAATCAAGGGGACCATCTGTGCTATAATGATGGTTGTTTCATTTGCATACATTGCGTGGATTTACTGGACTCCGATCAATATTCTCCTTGGGCTTTTCCCTGGTGAGTTTCCATCCGTACCTGCACTTATTGTTGACACCATTATTTTCGCACCTCTCATATACCTCCTGGTCAGAAAGTGGCTCAGTATTATGACGAAACGAGGGACTGGGCCTGCTGCAGGCATTGACACAGTCGAGTCTGGAAAAGGCATTCCGGAAGCTGGAGATGAATGGGGAGTTGCTACGAGACCTTACAATGCAAAGAAAGAAACAAGAATAATTGGTTCAAAGTCCGAAGTTAGAGAGCCAATTGGTTTAGATTCAGGGTTCTTCGTCAAGCTTCCTGATCTAGACACTGGTGAAGAGCTATTCGACATGGAGGAATTCCAGACCAAGATTATGAGAAGGTCAGTTGTATCTTCAGGCGGATGGATTCAGAAGCGTGTCACATCTCGCTCAATGGGGTCTCTGAAGACGTCAGACTCTAGTCAATATGGGCGCCCTGTCAGGTCACGGAAACCTCAAGGTGAAATAATGAGCATCAACATTCCCGCTACAATTGTGGCAGCAGTTTCACGACTCGGGAGGCTTCAGCCCTCTCAGAGGATTGAAATCTCAAA
>JASFEL010000190.1:0-3514 GCA_050124855.1 Candidatus Thorarchaeota archaeon
CATAGTGGCTCCAGCCTGAACTGTGATGGTAAGGTTGGCTGGGTCGACTTCAAGAATTCGATTCATGCGCTTGATGTCAAGAACAATTCCGTGATAGACTGCAAGAGGGTTTCCGGACATACTTGTACCGGCTCCCCAAGTGTAGAGGGGTACTTTGAACTCGCTTGCAGCAGCAACTATCTGCTCAATCTCTTCAACAGATCCTGGCTTTACCACAAGGTCCGGAGTATAGTCGTCTGCAATGCCTTCTATTGAATAGTCCTTTGAATACACAAGCCTGTCACAGAGCTCTTCAGTCACATACTCGGGTCCTACGATGTTCTTGAGCCGATCAAATAATGGAGAGGGAACTGGCATTTATCATTCACCCTTGAAATGGTGACTGTGGTCAGTTGGAGCCAAGTAATATCAGTATTGAATTGACCTGCATTATGGTTGAGGGTAACAGTTGTAAGGGGGTTGGTATCTACGCGGTCATGACGCAAGACCCAAAAGTAGGTGGGATTGCGGACCCATTAGCACAGATGTGCAACCCTATCATTTCAGGAAGGAGGTCCTGCATTGTCAGAATCGGAGAATCTTCAAAACCGAGCAATCAATACTATTCGCTTCTTAGCTGCCGACGCTGTGCAAAAGGCAAACTCGGGCCATCCAGGCATGCCTATGGGCGCAGCAGCCATGGCATATGCTCTTTGGACCAAGCATCTACGCTTCAATCCACAGAATCCCGATTGGCTGGACCGTGACCGATTTGTACTCTCTGGTGGACACGGCTCCATGCTGCTATATGCACTCCTTCATCTCACAGGATATGATGTGTCACTTGATGATATCAAGAACTTCCGACAATGGGGTTGTCGTACACCAGGACATCCTGAGAACTTCTGCACACCAGGGGTCGAAGTCACAACGGGACCTCTAGGTCAGGGCATGAGCAATTCTCTTGGTATGGCAATTGCAGAGAAACATCTCGCAGCAGTGTTCAATAGGCCTGGACATGAAATCGTCGACCACTACACCTATGCCATTGTCACTGATGGAGATTTGATGGAGGGAATCTCTTATGAAACCGCATCTTTAGCAGGGCACCATCAGCTCGGCAAGCTAATCCTACTATATGACGATAATCTCATCTCAATTGATGGGAGTACAGATGTGACATTCACTGAGCATCGCGGAGCCCGGTTTGAGTCACTTGGATGGCATGTGCAATCGGTTGCTGACGGCAATGATGTTGCTGCCATAGACCAGGCAATAGCAAATGCAAAGAAAGACCAGCGACCATCAATAATCATGGTGCGGACCCACATTGGTTATGGTATGCCAAATAAACAGGACACAGCGAAAGCACACGGCGAGCCTCCAGGCGAGGATGAGCTTGAAGCAGCCAAAAAAAACCTCGATTGGCCGATAGAGCCACGTTTCCTAATTCCGGATGATGTGTTGGAATACTTTCGAGAAGCCATCAAACAAGGAGAAGAATTGGAAAAGCAATGGCAGAAAAAGATGAATAACTATCGGAAGGAGTATCCAGATTTGGCTGAAGAATACGAGCGCCGATTATCTGGCAAGCTTCCAAAGGGGTGGGACAAGGATCTTCCGAGCTATGAGGCTAATGAAGCAGGTATAGCTACGAGAAACCCATCAGGCGATGCAATTAATGCACTTGCTCCTCATCTTCCGGAGCTATTTGGAGGGTCTGCGGACCTTACAGGCTCAAATAAGACATGGATAAAGGATCATCCAGCTTTTCAGAGAAACTCCCCTGAAGGCCGAAATTTCTTCTTCGGCGTCCGCGAACATGCTATGGGTGCCATTGTCAACGGTATGGCTGCCCATGGTGGCTTCATCCCTTACGGGGCCACTTTCTTGATATTCTCAGACTACATGCGACCGGCAATTCGCATCTCCGCCCTCTCGAAGCATAGAAGCATCTGGGTATTCACTCATGACAGCATTGGTGTTGGTGAAGATGGACCAACCCATCAACCAGTGGAGCAATTGGCTGCATTGCGTGCAATACCAGATCTCATTGTTCTCCGTCCATGTGATGCAAACGAGGTGGTTGAAGCATGGAGGGTGGCCATTAACCGAACGGAAGGACCTACACTGATGGCACTGACGCGACAGAAGATTCCTGTCTTAGATAGGGGTACATACAGTCCTGCGAACGGGCTTGTTCGAGGTGCTTATGTGCTTGCGGACCTTGGAGATGGTCCATTGGATGCCATTCTGATGGCAACAGGTTCTGAGGTCGGTCTCATCACCAAGGCTGGTGTGAAGTTGGCACAAGAGGGTGTTAATGTCCGCTTGGTTTCTTTCCCGAGCTGGGAACTGTTTGAGGAACAGGGTGAAGACTATCGCAGCTCTGTCTTTCCCCCTCATGTCAAAGTGCGCCTAGCAGTTGAGGCAGGCAGGTCCCAAGGCTGGGAGCGTTGGGTTGGTGACAAAGGAAAGGTTCTGGCTGTAGAAACATTTGGTGCTTCTGCTCCGAGCAATGTTGTTTTCGAAAAACTCGGTTTCACTGTTGAGAATGTCATCAAGCATGTCAAGGAAATGCTAAAGGACAAATGAAGAGCAATAGGAACTAAGCTAATGTTTCCGCAAATTCAGAGATGATTCGACGCTCTGCACGTCTTAGTCGCTCCTGCATTGCAACACGCTTGATGCCAAGTTTCATGCACAACTGGTCAATTCGTGATTTGCGAGGCATTTCATAGTATCCAGACTGAAATGCCAGAAGAAATGCTTCTTGTTGCTTCTCTGTTAGTGCGACTCCAAAAGATGCTGTTGGCTGGGACTTCAGCCGCCTGATACGAACGTGAGGGAACCGTGTTCGCAGTGAACGAATCAACTCGCTTAGTGTGGCTTGAGATGGTGCCAAGACGGTATGATACTGTAGTCCTTGCTCTACAATAATTGGCAGACGTGTCATACACCCGCTATCTAGGATGGTTTCGTGTATTGACGCTCGATCCATCTTATGAACCACTCTGGTCCAATATGCTTCCTGAGACCTATGTAGAATACTCACTTCCTTGATGCTAGATGAGGCTTCGAGTCCCTTGATGTAGTTCTGAATCACCTCTTCATCTCCTTTCGAAGACTCTGTTATCCCAAAACCCGTATCTCCATTGATTGTCACAAGTGTCACACGAACAGGGAATTTCCGAGTGAGGTCACAGGAGTAGTAGTCATCAGCACCAACTTCGATTGTACACTGAAGCACCATTAATATGCACCCGTCTTATGACGGCATCAATCTAATTCGTCATTAATCCTTTGGTAAACACAGGCGGATAATATGGATTCAGAACTAGTGCGAGATTCCAAGAATTCAGAATCGGAAACAGCACCAAAACGACACTACATCGCAGTAGGCGAGGCCCTCTTTGTGACGGTTCTCTGGGCATCATCGTGGGTCATAATCAAGTTTGGTCTTGAGGGAGAGGGCCTCCCTCCAATCACCTTCGCTGGACTGAGGTATTCCATTGCAGCGGGGATACTCGTAGCG
>JASFEL010000191.1:0-3509 GCA_050124855.1 Candidatus Thorarchaeota archaeon
GGCTGGATTGAGGATACTATCTATTCTTACACCAATGGCACTGATACTCTTCACATAACAAGTCCACAACATGAGATAGTCTTCAGGAATAACGTCACAGATGAGCTATACATGCAAGAGAGCTTCCCCTTCATCGAAATTGATGGAACTGAATATGAAATTGAGAAGTACTATGTAGACATTGGTAATTTCCTTGAAGAACGAGTTGTCTTTGAGCGTTGGGACCCTCAGGGCTGGGATGAATACACACAGTCCTACTCAGGCAGTTGGAAATACTGGTATCAGTTGACAAATGGCACAGAGATTGACATCGAAAGTGGAACGAGTGCAATGATTTACAACATCACGCTTGATGATGGAAGATGGTTCCTAACACCTGAGGAATTCCCGCGTTACAACCCCTTCCTCAATGAAGAGTTTTTCATCATGTTGAACGGGACTCAGATTGTAGTGACGAATGGAACTGGACCAATATACTTCTTCACACCAGCGCCACTAAGCAGTACACCCGTGAAGTTTGAAGACAGCTATGTGATCTATGCGAATGCAACTATTCCGGTCTACCTAGCAGTAGAGCCGTTGTGGGAGGTCGACCACTATGTCTTCTACCTGAATTCGACCTATGAACGGGTTGATGTCTGGTGGGATTATTACTTTGGGTCCTACTTCTACTGGAACACAACTGACTTTAGCCTGTACTTCTTTGACTGCATGTGTTGGAATCGTGTGTTTGAGGGCAAGTGGTTGGGAGCGCCATTCTTGATGGATGAGATGAACATAAGAAATCAGGCTTTCACAAAGCTTCATGGAGAGGTCTATCCTTTGCCAGTTCCAGGAATGGATGTCTGGAATATCTACGATCTCAACTTCATGACACCCAAGAAGCATTTCGTCTATATCAATGACGCACCCTATGAAGTGATGCCAATACCAGATGGCTATGATTCCACTTTGAGTTATTGGTATCGCCAGTATCAGGCTAATGTGACCGGTACAATCTATAATCTCACAGAGTATAGCTGGGATCTATTCACCCCATGGTCTCCGATGTCGGACATGTATCGCCCATTTGCTGCAATTGCCAATGGTTCGATTCGAGTTCCTGAGATATTCCATAACGATTGGACGGTAGCCCTTGGACATACTGATCCCGATACTAGGCGATTTGTCGTGGACCAATGGCTTGAACTCAAGTCTGGTGACTATCAAGATCCCATGTGGCCTGACAGGATATTCTATGATGACTTAGGTTATCCATATATTGTGACTAAGAGTGACGAGATGATGAACTACACCCAACATGCAAGGGCATTCTTTTTCAACATCACTCTTCAAAACGGGACGAGCTTCTACAGTATCGATCCATGGTTCTATGAGGTCTGGAATACCACGTCTGGCTATGATGAGGTGGATTACTATTATTTCCTGGATTTGGATGGTGCCGAGATTCCACTCTACAACCTACCAGAATTCACCTTCACTCAAGCGAATTCAACGGTTGTGGATGACATCTTCAACCCAACCCAATACTGGGTGGATGGTACGCCCTATGATATATTCATGGTTGAGTGGCACCAATTCTACACTTTGGATGCTGCCAATGGTACTTCATGGGAAGTTATAGACTTGATGAATGACTGGGAGCACAGGTTCAATATCCCATCATTCAACTTCACACTAGATAGTGGTGTCACCTGGTACAATGTGACAGGTAGTAGAGATATGATCTATCAGGCATTCTGGACCCATGGTTGGTCTCAGAAGCTTGACTACAGGCCACTTCCAGTAACTGTCATGCGAGACCAGTGGTCTATAGTAATCGGAACACCACGCTATGGAATGTGGGATCTGGACACATGGATAGTTGACGAAAAGACCGGTGCACTAGATCTTGATGGCAACCTCGATACTACAAACGACCAGTTCTATGTGAGGAGTTCCTATGAGTCAACACATACCTACAATGTCACTCAGGAATATCTCTGGGTCAACATCATGTGGGAACCTGATTCGAGTCTATGGCAAGATGAATTCTACTTGAATTCCTACACTGGTGTGGTGACAACCAATTGGTCATACACTTGGGCAGACAATTACTACTGGTATCATGCTGATACTGGAGTCCAATTGACGAATGGAGAGATGACTGCAATCCAGAACCAACTCCTCGATCCAATGGGCCACCCAGCCCCCGGTTATTGGGGTATCAGTTGGATGGCGCAGAACTTCACCTCTGACATGCAGAAGGCTCAAGCCCAAGCAGAGGGGTGGGATTGGTTTGACACTTCTCAAGAGTGGTCATGGATATGGTGGGAACTGCAAGAGGGGTATTCCACTGAAATAAACAATGGAACACACACGGTCCCAATGGACATCAATCTTGCATATCAGTACGCTGGCATGCTAGCTTGGAACGACACTGATGACAATTCATTCTTGAACATCGATGTCGCAAGCTTAGGAAGTGCAGAACTCACTCACTATTGGATGCCTGCAAGTGTGGACTCCGTTAACTTCACCACGCCTGGTGAGGCTTGGAGTAATCCGAACACAACTGATGTTGAGTATAGGGCTGTTAACGAGACCATTGACTTTGGTGTTTCATTCTACAATGTCAGTGGTGAGGTCTTCCCATTTGGCGATTGGTCCTACTGGGACTGGTATGACGGACAGTACTATGGTTCGGACTTCTCATCATTCGATGAGCGGCCATCTTATGCTGAAGTCGACGAGTTCTCAATCGATGTACACTTCACGGGCTACATCAATGCGACAGGTGCCAACTACGCCGATGTGAAGTTTGACATGCTGGTCGGGGACTGGTTTGTTGATTCTCCTGGTGGTCGTGAAAGCAATCTTGATGAATACAGTCTGGCGGTTGCATTCTACAGTGATCTGACAATTGTCACTCCAGAAGGAACACAGATGGATCCCTGCTACACCAATGATTTAGGCCAACCTCTATTCAACAACATGGCGAACTCGTCAAGTAGTTATACAATGGGAGCCGGTCTCTCAAGTGTGGCTCTGATGAGCATGGGCGGGTCTTCCTACCGCTGGGCTAGAAATGCATCGATGGCGCCGACGGTTTCAGCACAGACAGTGCCGTTATCGACATTTAGCGCGATGTACATATCAGACGCTGGGGGATCTGCTGCAGCCTTCAATGTCACTTCATCGCAGTTCTATACTGTGATCAGCTTCAAGCATTGGGCTGGCTATGAAGTGGAGGTCGACCCAGTATTTGTCAGCTACATCTCCCGAGGTGCAGATGATGCTACAGCTCCATCAATTGATGGATGGTCTGAATTCTCAGTTGACGTGGTAGGGACAGAGAATCTGCGTTTGGAGATTCAAGCGTCAGATGAAGGCGGCTCTGACATATCCAAGGTTGTTGTTATGGATCTTGACAAAGTCGAGAATTATACAGCAACTTGGGATGAGGGTGCAGAGGCATATGTCGTTGAAGTGCCACGCGCACAGGATGGCAGATACCTATTCAACTACAG
>JASFEL010000192.1:0-3503 GCA_050124855.1 Candidatus Thorarchaeota archaeon
CAGATCTATGGTGTTACAAAAGGACTCAGCGGATCTGTTGCTCCTTTCCACCTCAGAATGAAGCGAGGACAATGGACACCCGATCTTGAAGAATTAAAGAAGGCTATAACAAAGAAAACAGCAGCAATAGCAATTTGCAATCCCAATAATCCAACCGGAGCCACCCTGAGTACCGAGCACTTGAAGGGAATTGCTGAGATTGCAGAGGACGCTGACGTATGGGTCCTCTCTGATGAAATCTATCAAGGTGCGGAGTTGGAAGGCCCTATGACTCCAACCATGTACGATTTGGGTGAGAAGGTCATAGTTACTAATAGTCTTTCAAAGTCATATGGTCTCCCAGGACTAAGGCTTGGATGGATTGTCACACCAATTAAGCCGCATGCAACACAGCTTTGGTCATACTCGGATTATACATCAATATGTCCGACAATATTGAGCGACAAGCTAGCCACCTATGCCCTGCAGCCAAAGACAAGAGAATGGATTCTCGATCGTACAAGTCGTATCGTAAAACGGCACTGGAGCGTCATGAAGGCCTGGTTTGATGAACGAAACGAAATCTTTGAGTGCATTGCTCCAAGTGCTGCTGCCATCTGCTTTCCGAAGCACAGTCTTTCCATTAGTTCATTGGAGCTGGTTGATCGTCTGTTGAAGGAGAAGAGCTTGCTCATTATTCCTGGGGAGCACTTTGGGATGCCAAATTACCTGCGAATAGGTTTTGGCTATAGTGAAGACAAACTGAAGCGAGGTCTTGCATTGTTTGACGAGATGCTACAGACACTGAAGTAGACATTATCCAACAGGCTGCATAATTGATTGCTGAGATGTGCACATCAATCTGAGTGGGTGGTCATTCGACTCCTCCTAGTAGCAGTGCTAACAATGACTTCTCAGCATACATTCGGTTCTCTGCTTGAGTCCTTTCAGACCTCTCTAACTACATCTGCAAGTGCCTGAAGATTCACAGGGGGAGTTTCTAGTGGAAGGTCACAGCCAGTACTCAGAATATACCCGCCTCCTTTAGCTGCTTTATCAAGGCAATCTCGTGCTGAATCGTGAATTTCCTTAGGATTGCCTGTGAGCATGAGTGATGTATCCACATTCCCCATGATGCCAGACATTCCCTTAGCTCTCACCTTTGCTTCAGACAAGTCTACTACTGAGTCAAGACTCAATACATCAGCTCCTGTATCACACATTGCAGAAATAATGGGGAGTGTATTTCCACAGATATGCACTGTTGCCTTTACACCCCTTCTTTGGATTCCATCGACTAGTTTCGCGAGGTATGGCTGTGAGTATTCCTGAAAGAATCGTGGAGATATAATGCTGGTACTGGCTGTTGGCTCGAGAATGACGATATTGTGAGTTCCAACTTCAACGAATTTCTCTAATAATGGGACCAATAGTTCTTGACAATGTCCGACGATTGCTTTAGTTTGGTCTTGTTCCTCCATCGACAACTCAAGCATCTCCTCAACTCCGAGAAGATGCCCTGCTAGTGTGAAAGGTCCTATCATGTAGCTACTCACAAGATGGGTTTCTCCAACCTCTTTCACGAGTTTCTCGGCAGTATCAATAAAGACGTTCATCCGAGTATCTACCACAGGCGGCATCTCTAATTCTAGGATATCAAGTGGTTCATCAATTGGATGCTTTCGTACATATGGAAATGCATTATCTGGAAAATCAACTCCCGCCCCAAGTGCTTCAGCCTCCATTGTCAAGTCCATGCATGTAAATACACCATCATAGCCAAACTTCCGCAAAGCCATCAGCTGCGATTTTAATTGTGCATCTGCATCATGTAATAGGTCTAGCACTTTCATGCCAGAGTAGACTGAGGAGTGGAGTCCAACGAGGGGCACAACAGGAGTTCGATCAGAATCTTCACAACGAAGTGCTTGCTCAATTAACTCCAAGGGTTCCGATACCGCCAAATTGGTCACAACACTCGTTTGTTCAATCCCTCTTATATCACTTTGAGGATGCAAAGCTAAGTTTCGATATGATTCATGCCATGCGCGAAATCATAACAATATTCCAGCAATTATGTTCTGCTTATGACATGACTTGCTGACTGAAATGTGTACTATTCCAATCATTATCTTCTGGCAGGTATGCTTTTCCATGCAAACTGAAACGAAATGAGTTTAACTTCCATTCAAGACTCTCTCAAACCGTGAAGACACCATATATGTGTAGAATGTTGCTTATCAGACAAATAAGTACATCAGATGTTTGAAAACACAAGCTTTATTCTCCTTAACTCCTCAATCCAAAATCGTCAGAGATATAATAGTCTGACTTATACATATCCATTTGTACGAATTCGGACATGAAACCTGATACAACGAAGGACATCGAAAGCGTGGCAATGTATCTTACTTGTCCCGCGTCATCGAGGCAAACACTGGATTGAACCCCGACACCATCAGCAGCTCATCAGGGATCTGAGACAGGGGTACTGGGTGACGAACATGGGACAGACTGACGAAATCAGGACCCAACGAGATGATGCTCCCATACGAGATGAAGATGTAGAGAGGACATTCAAGTATGAGGTTGCAAATCAAGTTGGGGGAGAGGGGCTCTTACGTTGTTTGAAATGTGGAGCCTGCAGTGGAGGTTGTCCAGTCGGAGCAGTGACTGATTACAGACCCAGAAAAGTGCTTGGGAATGTCTTGCTTGGGCTCAAGGATTTAGTTCTCTCAAGTGAAGACATCTGGATGTGTGCTGCATGCTTCACTTGTGAAGAACGGTGCGTCCAAGAGGTTAACTTCACCGACATTGTGACAATACTACGAAACATGGCAGTAAAAGAAGGACACGCCGCAGAGGGCTATTTGGATATGGCAAAGACCGTTGTTGAACACGGCCGAGTCGTTCCCATGACCTTTGCTGTGAATAAGATGCGCGACAAGCTGGATCTCCCACCATTGCAGGAGCCTGCGATGGATGAGATTGCTAAGATCATACAAGCCTCTGGCTTTGATAAAATACTGGCGCTCTACAAAGGGAGGGATAGGACATAATGAAAATGGCAATCGCTTGGGGTTGTCTTGTTCCTTCAAGACGCTCATTACTTGGATATGAAGCTGCTACGCGCAAAGTCCTTGAACATCTTGATGTTGAGATTGTTGACGTTCCGAATGAGACATGCTGCGCCCCCTTCTGGATGCAGTCTCTTGACATAGCAACGAGTCGTGCAATGGCTGCCAGAAATCTTGCAAAGGTGGAAGAGATGGGACTCGACATGCTGACTCCATGCAGTGGGTGCTTTCACTCTTACAAGAGAGTGAATCACACCATCAAGAAGTATCCTGGAGTGCATGACCAAATTAACAACATCCTTAGAACAGCTGGTCTGAGATATGAGGGAACCGTAGAAGCGTTTCATCTAGTTGACTTTCTTTACAACCAGATTGGATTAGATGTGATTCAGAGTAAGATTGTTAAAGATTTCGAAGGCATTGACCTTGGATTGAGATACGGTTGTC
>JASFEL010000193.1:0-3497 GCA_050124855.1 Candidatus Thorarchaeota archaeon
ACTGAAAACCAATTTCCAACACTGGTTTTCCCTCTGCTTTTGAGTTTGTAACCCAAAGAAACAGAAGGCTCTCATCTGCTGCATAATCATTTATCGGAAACTGCCGTATATCATCAACTGTCATAATCGAATAGTTATCACACATTCTTTCTTTGATGGTGGTCTTCTGTAGAAATGGCTTTCGCCAATATTTGCCTATTTCATGGTGCATCGCTCTAGGTGATAGACCAATATTATCTATTGGCCAAGGCGGGTCAATCACTACGGTCTTGTACTTGGGCATTATTCTTTCTTCCATTTCGTATATGTTTCTTCGTCTATTAGAACATGATAATCCATACCTGAAAGAAACTTCAGCAAACGCCTTACCCAAACGATAGGATGCGACTTGAATATATTGGGAGGATAAACATCTTCTATTGTTTTCGCCAGTTCCTCAAGACTCGGAGCGAATTCTTCTTCACAATGCGGACATTTCATTCTTCTTATCTCCTTCCCTAATCTTCATGCCTTGTTCTTTGACAAATTCTAAGAAGGCCGCTAAGTCGTCACTATGACCCCACTCTTTGTAGGCCAAGAACATTCTGATTGCGGTTTCTAAATCAAATCCTTTCATTCTTCTTTCCCCTTTAGTACATGGACATAGAACTCCTCCCAATCGCCAACCGTGCGGCGGAAGATTCTGTTAATGACTCGTTGTAGCTCTTCAGGACAAATGGCCCCTTCATCTCGATAAAGAAATTCACGGATAAAGCACCAAGGAAGCGGACCAACAACATAATCGACTCTAGGATCTATATGCTCATCTATATTCTTTCGGCTTGTAAGGCGTTTTACCCCTAGTTCAATGCGCTTCTTACTCCATGAATTGAACTTCATTCCTCTTATCTCCTAGTCCTCTGAAAGAAACGCTATACCTAGACACAGTATTGTCAATCCAAGTGCGATTATCAATTCCCAAGGCCACATTTTTTCATTCTCCTGTGCTGAACTCAGATTCGAGGAAGTCTGTATCCCTCATCAAGATTTTCAATATATGGTCTAACTCTCTTAATGAAATACTTGCATAGGCTCAAGTCGTTAGGCATCTCATCAATTAAGATAAGCAATCGTTTCAAGATAACGATCTCATCAGTTCGTTTCCACATTCTGATAAAAGCATCCTTGACTTGCTTGTCCGATACTTCATTTTCTTCTTTCTTTGTCATTCAAATGACCCAATATGTAGATAGTGGGACACCTTATAAGGAAATCGGGCGGCAATGGCGCTTCACTATATTAGTAACCTAGCTAGCCCTTGTCACTATGCCATTATTGGAGTATCCCTAAGATAATTATCAATTAATCTGTGTCAACGGCCACAGAATTAGTTTCATCCTTGGCAGGTTCATGGATGGAGTGCAGACAATGTGACATATGGAACCTTAGCACTTTAAACACGGCTCGTTTCCCTGTCTTAGTATCAATGCCGACCTTCTTCCAACTTTCATGCTCTAGGTACTGCTTTACTATCTCATGTTCTGGGTTTAGTGGTACTACCGCACCATCTGGAAGCTGTGGCTCCATAAAGAACGATGCTGAATACCAAGTGTTGAAACCTATGCTTGTTCGGGGTATATCGTGCAGCTTTATCTTTCTGCGGTTGAACCAATCATAATATATGGCAAACTTCGGGTTGGCCTTGGACACTTTCTCAAAGTATCCGTGAAAGTGTTTCTCGTTGAGTATTCGAGCGTCAATCCTAGCTATCCCGTCGCCTAAGAAGTTCAGGCCGTATTTCCTGACCTGTTGCAATTCCTTAATGAACTTGACATTAAGCCAAGGCTGATCTCTTGGCGCCCAATCGCCCATCTCAGAACCCAGAAAGAAGTATCGTTTGATGCCGTAACGTTCAGGATCAGGATTTAGCATTTGACACCGTTTCTTCAGGGTCTCAAAGTCTTCTATGAATTCTATCTCGAAGTCTGCTTTCAAGTCAGGCATATTGGAGCCAAAGCCGTCACCCAAGCCTAGTGCGTGTATCCTCTCCATCTGGTATAAGTTCCAATCTGTCTTTCCTGACTGATTCTGTCCTAGAGTGCAAGTCCAGACGCTTTGAAACTTCTTGTTGTATATGCGCTTAATGAAATCATCGAGTGTCTTCTTCTTAGTCGTCACTAACTCCATAAAACTCATCCTCAGCCTTCGGCATCTGAAGACCCATTTTAGTGATTTCGTTTACTCGCTCAGAGGTTGCGAAGATTGCCTTTCTCTGCTCGTTCAACAGATCCCTCACGAACTTGAGACCTGACTTTGTAAAATCAACCTTGCCGTGTTTCTCCAAGATGTTGAATACTGCAAGTGTGACACTGATTCTTGCGTCGGTGCCAGCATACTGACTGTATTCGGGCATTCTGTGGGCTAGTTGCTGTGATAGACTAGCCTCTTTATAGAACTCGTACTTGCTTCGCGACTGTGGCATTGTAGATTACCTTGGTCTTGCCGGAACCCATCTTCCGCGCTTGTTTTCTGCCCTTCTGCGTTGTTTTGCAGTTAGAACCTTATTCTTCGGCGGAACCACCCTACGGTATCCATCTGCATATTCTACCGTATAACAGTCCGTCGCGGTTGTGAAGTGAATTCTCTTTTGTTCTCCGTGATTCTTTCTTGCTTTCTTCCCCAATCATCTCACCACCTTAATACATAGGTTTCCAAACATTCATACTTCCACAACGGCAATAGAACAAACCAGTTATTCTATTGCGTCGGAATTTGGTTCGGCATTTTCTACACTTCATCTGATCACCTTTCTTCGTGACTGCGGCATCTAATTACCTCATGTGCTTGTCCTTCGAGTTGTCCAAACGGCGTAATTTCCTCGACCAGCCTCATCTTTCTTAACATGAGACTTGTAACCCTTCTTTCGTTCCTCTTTGGCTACTTGAAGAGCTTTGTTTCTATTAGGATATCCCGAATGGCGATTGTAGATTTTGCCGCGATAGCGGCGGGTTTGATTCCAACTCCATTGTTTCTTCTTTCCCAATCATCTCACCACCTATCGTTTCTTATTACAATCACGACAACCAACCCATAATAATTGACCTGTCTTTCTATCATGCTCGCGGATAATATCTTTTTCGCCAATCAATGAGCCGCAGTATTTACAGTATCCTGTCATTCTTGTCGCCTTCCAAATAGTCGCTCTCTTAGACTGCGCGGCGCCGGTTCTTCCATCATCTGAAGGTCAGACAAGCTAGGCGTCTGTTTCATCAGCTCAACGAACTGCTTGGACTTATCCCCACCCTTAGCCATGAACGCTACGGATATGCTGTTAGCAAAGATTGCGAAAGGGTCATCGTCAATATCTGGAAAATAGGACTTGCTTACTATGTCCAAGAAACTTATCAAGTGAACATCTCGCCGCGTTGGAAGATTTGTTCTCTCGATATTGTTGTTGAACTTCAAGAAGGCGTTAAGCGTCTGTTGCGCGTCGGGATCTCCGCCTTGGGCCATTATGA
>JASFEL010000194.1:0-3477 GCA_050124855.1 Candidatus Thorarchaeota archaeon
CCTGCAACGAAGCTCGTATATTACTGTCCAGAGCTTCCTGAATAGATTGTACCTGGACAGGCTGCTCCTCTATGAACCTTTTTTTCTCTTAGAGAATAAATCTGAGCAATCATCTGCGCTTTATGAATATCACAAGCGAGAAATTGATTGATAATCGATGGTTTGAGAAGGCTTAAATTTACAGCAGAAAATGATTCGTTCCGAAATCTATTCTTTCCAGTTTTCCTGTAAAGAACTGGGTTTCATCATATAGACATGGGAGAGAGAATATTGGTTACGGTCTTGCAGACTGAGAATTTGGAAAAGAACTACATGTTGGGCAATATACCAGTTCATGCATTGCGCGGAGTAAATCTCGAGGTCGCAGAGGGGGATTTTGTGGCAATTCTTGGACCATCTGGGAGCGGGAAATCGACGCTGCTCAACCTACTCGGAGCTCTTGATACTCCGAGCGCGGGTTCAGTTAGGATTGGAAACTCTGATGTTTCAGTCCTTAATGATTCTGAATTGGCACTGCTTAGAAGAAGGATTGGAATTGTTTTCCAGTTCTTTAACCTGGTGTCTCGACTTACTGCTCGCGAGAATGTCGAACTACCTCTATCGATTGCAAACATCCCAAGGTCAAAACGAAGAGAAATTGCTGAAGATCTTTTAGAAATGGTTGGACTAAAGGACCGCATGACACACAAGCCCTCAGAACTATCTGGGGGAGAGAGGCAACGAGTTGCCATTGCACGAGCCTTGGCTTCAAAGCCTCAGTTCCTACTAATGGATGAACCAACGGGGAACATCGACTCAAAAACTGCGAAGGAGTTGATGACACTTGTAAAAGACCTGAACACAAAGCACGGAATGACTATCGTGATGGTGACACACGACCGTACAATGGCAAAATATGCAACTCGCGTCCTCGAGTTGCTGGATGGCCAGATTAAGAAGGAGGCTCGTAAATAATTGCTGATTCGTGATGCATTCTCATATGCAATTAGTGCAATTAAACGGAGGAAAGTGAGAAAGGGCCTGGCCATTCTAGGAGTCACCATTGGGATTGCTGCCATAATCTCCATAGTTTCCTTGAGTTCGGGTTTTCAAAATCTTGTCAGTACGCAATTTGAGCAAGGCTTTAGCTCAGATACACTCATCGTGACGACTGAGAGTATCAGCTTTGTGGATACGGAGTCAGATCTCCAGCTATATGTCAATGACACCGATATAATCAACGGTATTGAGAATGTAAATCAATCAGCAGCATTGCTTCAGAGGACGTGTGCAATTCATATTGGGGATCAAGAATACATACTCGGAGTAGTTGGAGTGGATTTTGAAACTTATTCAATGATTTTCTCAAATACATTTGTTGCAGATTCTGGTTCGATTCCTGACGCCCCAGATAACGAATCAGTGATAATTGGTGCCCGCGTAAATGATCCCTGGAAGAACGGAAGTGTATTGACCTCCATTGGAGATGAGATAAATATAACCTACACTACTCGTTCTGGTTTCGAGATTGAGAATAGAACATACACTGGAAGAATCGATGCCATTCTAGGTGAGATAGGAGGGACAAATATAGGGGGACCAATAGACATAGGGTTATACATTCCTATAGATACGGCTGAGGATTTCTTTGAAACTGATGAAGTGGGCACCATAATTGTTCAGCTAACGAGTAGTGATGAGGAAGTCATAGAGGACACATCAAATGCAATAGAGGAATCTTTTGGAAACCAGATTCAGGTTATCACTCCCAAATCTGTCCTTGAAGCCATATCCTCTATCATTACAACTATCGAGCTGTTTGTTTCTGCAATCACAGCCATCTCTCTCATAGTAGCGGGCGTTGGGATAATGAACATAATGCTCACCTCACTTATGGAGCGAACAAGGGAGATAGGCATTCTCAAGGCGCTAGGCATGCATAATCGGACAGTACTAGGTGTTTTTCTCAATGAAGCATTATTGATTGGTCTAATCGGTTCTTTCCTTGGGATAGTGACTGGATCAACATTGGCATTGTCTATTGACCAGCTAGGCCTCCTTGAGAATTTCACAACGGGGACTTACAATACAGTTCTAGGGGAGATATCAATCAGACCAGTTTTTGAGATTTCTCTCTTCCTAAATTCTCTAATCTTCGGACTAATGATCAGTGTGATTTTTGGATTATACCCCGCTTGGAGGGCTGCGAGAATGGAACCCGTTGATGCACTGCGACACGAATAGGAGCGTGCTGAGTTGTCACAGACAATCTCCATCATTCCCTTGTCACAAATCACAAAATATACTAATGCTGGAGCAAAAGCACACAATCTTTCTATCTTATTGAAGATGGGATATGATGTTCCTGAAACCCTTGTTATCCCATTCGAGTCATTCGACGAATATTCGACTGATAAGGAAAGGGGATTGCTTAGCATCTCTAGGCTCCTGAGCGGCATTCTCGATGAGAATAAGGAATATTCAGTACGCTCATCAGCAAATGTTGAAGATTCGTCTTTGTTCTCATTTGCTGGGCAATTTGAAACACAATTGAATGTCAAAGGGCTTGAGGATGTAGTGGAAGCTGTGGAGAGTACTTGGAATTCAGCACAGGGTGATAGCGCTAAAGCCTACAAATCTGGTCTCGGACATACTGATCCTCATCTTAAGATGGGAGTCCTTATTCAAGAAATGGTCAAGCCTGAATACTCAGGAGTTGTCTTTACTAGGAATCCAATCACAGGACTTGACGAAGTAATTGTAGAAACTGTGGACGGATACGGTGATGCACTAGTCCAAGCTGGTGTGACACCGGAGAGATGGGTGTATAAATGGGGCAACTGGATAGAGCATCCTTCTGGGAGAGAATCTCGGGAACATACTATTCTTAGTGTTGTAGAGATTGCAAAGAAGATCGCTGCAGTGGTCGGTTCTCCAATCGATCTTGAATGGGCATATGATGGCCAGAGAATCGTTTGGCTCCAAATGAGAGAGATAACAACCCTCGGGAACACGAACATCTATTCTAACCGAATCTCACGGGAGTTTCTGCCTGGTATTATACTTCCACTTGTTTGGTCTGTGAACATACCAGTTGTAAATACTTCTTGGAAACGTCTCTTCATTGAACTACTGGGAAGCTCCGCTGAGGCCATTGACATAAACAACCTTGCGAAATCATTCTATTATCGTGCATATTTCAACATGGGCATAATTGGCGATATCTTTGAAATGCTTGGAATGCCCCGTGAAGCACTTGAGATTCTTGCTGGAATTGAGTCTCCGGAAGATGGACGTCCTGCGTTCAGGCCTGGTCCAAGAACAATGAAATATCTGCCAAGAATGATGGTGGTTGCTTTGCGTAAGCTGTTCTTCTCCAAGAACATTGAGATATTCCTTCGAAACAACAAGAAAGCCTATCAGGAAATTGCATCTTTGGATTCAAGCTCACTAGATGAATCTGAAGTCCTTCAAGTCATTGAGTCGTTGTTTGAGCTC
>JASFEL010000195.1:0-3455 GCA_050124855.1 Candidatus Thorarchaeota archaeon
GAGGCAGAAATCCCAACCGAGAGAGCCAAAGCTTAGCTTTATGACAATCCGCTCACTATATTCCTTACTTTTAGTGCTAGTTCGGCTGGATTCTGGTCGCGACAGGCAACAAGCAAGAGTCGATTTTCGTCAACTCGAACGACCATAAGCTCAGTGGTTCCCGCGGTAAACGAGATATACTCAGTCTGCTCAGAGAATGTTAAACCGTTAGAGAAAATCGAACTAGCAAGCCCAGCAAGCTCAATTGTGTTCTCAAAGCCGACTGATCCTAGTGGAAGGCCTTCCTCAGTGAGCAACATAGTTTGGGTGATTTCAGGGATCTCCTCAACAATTCGCCCCAACGTTGTCTGCTGTCCGAAAGTGCTTGTTGAACCCATGACAAGCTCCAATCGTGTCGCCAATGATTGCAAAGTTGGAAGTTGCTTGTCTAAATCCAGACCGGCATCATTTGCTTTTGAAATGACTACTACCAAGAGGTAGTTTGGCTGAAGAATGGTGATAATGCGCTCAATAGATGTTGAGTGAACTAGGTATGCTGGGCTGGATGAACCTATGGAGTCCAGTGCAGTAGCTCCAGCCCATACCAGAGCGGCTGCAACTGTGGAGATAATCTTGGAGTCCATCTCATCTTCTCTGCAGACTGATGCAACTACAACACCCTCTTTTGTAGAGAGAACTACGTGAATCACAGACTTGTGAATCTCTAGTGTTTCCTCAAGAAGCGTGGCCACCTCGGCAAGTGTTTTCTGGGCCATTTTCCTCATCTCGCGAATCGCTGGTCAGTGGATAGCACTCCGGATATTTATAACTCATGCTCTCCAAGATTCTATTGTCCTTTGACTCTGATATATCACTGCTTGACTCTACTCTTGCCAATAGGTTTAAATCGGCGCGCCTAGGCATCGGAGGGCAGCGACCATGGAGGAAACATCTTGAGCAGCTCTAGGTCAGGTACGCTTGCATCAATAGTGATCGTAGTCATTGTCTTTGGGTCAGTAGGCGGTATTCTGTTCCTTACCAATCAGTATGAGCCTTCTTCTGTTGCAGTAGTCACAATGAATCCAGGATTTGGTGATTTAGGTAGAGCGGATCAAGTTGATGAGGGATTGACGGAGAATGTGTTGGTCCAATACTATAAACCGGATCCTCCAGCCACTGAAGCTGAGGCCGAAACACTCATTGAGAGTCTTGCAGCCTCTGGAAGCTACCTCCTGATTATTGTAGTTGGGTATGAACTACAAGATGAGCTTCAGCGAGTCGCGGCTCTCCACCCCAATCAGAAGTTTGCAATGATTGGAGGATTGGTTAATCTAGAAAACGTTGCATCCTCAACATTTGACCTCCATGAGGCCGCTTTTCTTGCTGGCGTCATTGCAGCATTGGTTGCAGAAGATGATCCTTACAATGGCACAATCGGTATACTTGGTTCAGTTCAAACGGATTACGATGTATTTCGCATGATTGCCGGCTTTCAACATGGCATCGAGACAGCGGTCCTAGAATTTGGTCTCAATGTGGAAGTTCTTACACCAAGATATGTTGGTAGCTATAATGACAGTGCAACAGCAGCATCTATGATTAACACACTCTACATCAGTGACTTCTGTTCCATTGTGTTCGCTCCTGTTCGCGCGAGCATTATGGGCGTAAGAGAAGGGATGCTCTCAGCTAATGAAACATTCCATGACCTAGCATTGGACGATAGACTGCCCTTGGCTATCGCTGCAGAGATGAATCTAGACTACCTCGGAAATCCCGACCCATTAGTAGCATCAGGACCCACCTGGATTATAACTAGTGTTGTCCCACGTTATGATGTGGCAGTGTCTAACATAGTGAATGCAACATTGTGGGATTTATACCCTGGGGGAATATCAGAGAAATTCAATCTCGCAAACCAAGGAGTGAACATCACAGACTTCCATTTCAGCACTACAGTAGTTCAAGCCTCGTATATTGAAGCAGCTTGGGAGTATGCTCAGCTTGTTATCAATGGCACAATATCAGTGAATGATTCGTAGCAAAGATAATGAGCCGAGGAGTGAAAGGCTCTATCTCTTTCCTTTCAGGGTGATGAACATGAAAACAGAAGAGATTATTGAACTGGCTATGAAAGGCGAGGTTCTTAAGAACTTAGATAGAACAGGTTGGATTCTGGCAGGAGTTCACGGAAGTCTAGTTGAATCAGTTGCAGAGCATTCATTCGGTACTGCATTGATTTCACTCCTTCTGGCAAAGCAGTGTGAGCAAGATGGTTTCGAGATAGATTTGGGCAAAACCCTAACTATGGCGATTATGCATGACCTCCCTGAGTCCAGCATATCGGATATTGTCATTGATAGAAATGCTCCTGACAGTCAGGTGCAGATGAGAACCAAGGTAGACGCAGAAAACCAAGCGATGACAGAAATACTGAGTTCATTGGACACCGTAGGAGAATCTTTTCTCATCCTGTGGGATGATCTTCAGAGCCAATCAACCCTCGAAGCTCGAGTTGCTGTTTCAAGTGACATTCTTGACATGCTCATTCACGCAGTGGCATTGGAGAGAGCTGGCGTAGCACCTAGTAGTCTCACTGGCTTCTTTGAATCCAGCAAACTGCGTTTAGAAAAGCTGGACATTGCACTTGCCCTTGATATCTACAAGTCCCTACTCAGAGAACACGAGAAGCATGCCGAGGATGAAACCTAGCTCAGGTGCCGATCGCGTCTTCTCGCTGCGGCGATTATTCTTGCCACACGAACAGGTTCCGGAACCCGGCCATCCAATGTAAATTGATTGACAAGCCTTCGCGCTTGGTCAAGTGTGATTCCAGAAGTAGTTAGAAATACTGAGTGCCCAGTTTTCAGAGAGACCTCCTGTCTATGACCTCCCCGATCCATGAGTTCGATTCTACTCTGCCAATCGTCTGGGAAATACTCGCGGAAGAATTTCTCAATACCCTCCGACGGATTATAGGAGAGGCACACTACAGGCACACCTGTGGTTTTATGTAGCTGCACCGAGTCAACAACATTGAACCAGGATATAATACAGCCACCTAGCACCCATGCCCTGATGTCTTCTCTCCCTAATCGAGAATACATGGCAATTAGTTGCTCAGTTGCATTGGTGCCTCCAACATCGGGTTCGCAAAACCCGATTCCATCTATTCGCATATCTCCCCTCATCACAACACCGACAGCTATGCTCTTCTCATCTTCGCGTTGAAAGCTTTCTGAAACGCCCAATATCCTAACGCCTTTCTTCCATTCACGGGAATGTCTTCGTTCGATATCTGAGTTGAGTTCGTGCATATCAAACATCAAGTTCACCTAACAAATGGACAGATAATATGCTGGACTAGAATTCACCCTTCAATCATCAGCAGAGGGCCCATTGATTTGTTCGACCAAGATATGTTATCAAACTTTATTAATGCGCATATACTTCTCAGTTCCGTCAGTACCTTACGT
>JASFEL010000196.1:0-3452 GCA_050124855.1 Candidatus Thorarchaeota archaeon
GCAATGCGTGAATCCAAGAAGAAGATCAAAAAACCCGAGATTATTGCTCCAAAGACTGTTCATTCATCGATTGATAAAGCGGCGTGGATTCTAGGTATCAAACTTGTTAAGACCGGAATTGACAGGTATTTCAAGGCAAAAACTCGTCTCATTGAGAAGAGAATAACAGAGAACACGGTAGGCATCATTGCAACTGCTGGGACTACATATCTAGGACAGATAGATCCCATCGACGAGATTGGCTTGATTGCTAGCAAACAAAGAATCCCTTTGCATATCGATGCAGCATTTGGTGGATTTGTGATACCTTTTTTGGACGATCTTGGGCTGGGTCATCATCCCTTTGACTTCAAGGTCAAGGGGGTCACTAGCATAAGCATTGATGGGCACAAGATGGGCCTTGCACCAATTCCGTCCGGATGTCTCATCTTCCGGTCCGAGCGTCATCTCAATGCAATCACAAAGAAGATACCATATCTTTCGGGAGCCAGTTCGAAACAATCATCCCTTCTAGGAACGAGACCTGCAGGATCAATCCTGGCAACATGGGCAATAATGAAACATCTAGGCAGATCTGGGTATCGAGAGATTGTAAGAGGTTGTATGTCGCAGACTCAATTAGGACTGGAGAGAGTTGAGGAGAACCCGCTGCTAGAAGTAGCAATTGAACCAGTGATGAATATCCTTGGGATCATGAGCAAAGAGGTCCCTCTAAACGTGATTGTTTCGGAGATGGAAAAACGTGGATGGCGAATGGCAACATCTCCATTGCCACCTTCACTTAGGTTAGTCGTCATGCCGCATGTGACTACAGGGGCGATGAACGCATTCTTCAACGACTTGAACGACGTTTCAACAACTGTTCCCGCTGACTAAGCAGGAGGACTGAGTAGTTCTTTCAGTGACAGAATCTCTTCCTCAAGGTCGTTCATGCGCTTTGTCATCTGCATCATATTATGCAGCAACATGGAGATGAGATAGCCAAAGTTGACCGAATAGCCCTTTGTTCGCTCAATGATGTTGGATTCTTCCAAGCGTCTCGCAACGTTAGTTATGGATTGCTTGGAAACCTCTCGTTCCTTTACAATATTGTCCACAGCCTCACGGACCTCTCCGGGTTCAATTGGATTCCCTTTCAATGGAGAGAGAAGAGTGTGCAGCATGACAAGACCAGCATTCATTCGTGGATTCATTAATTTGGCAAATGTTCGATTTAGTTCCGCCTTCAACTTGGTGTGCCCCCGTAGCGTTGATGACTGTGTGCAGTAAACGCTTCGCTTGAGAAAAACCTTCTGGCTCACCCAGAAAGCTCTTTGATAATGAGGAAGCCATAGAAAACGTGGTTAGCGTGTACCAAGCGTATTTTCATTTTGATACGTCAAGTGGGAGCCTTCAAAACAGTGAAAAGAAGGATTCTTCCTGAGAACGACAGTGATTTTGAATTGAGTAACGAACTGGATCGAGTGGTCTTTGTTGCAGTCATTCACACTGATATAGAGAGTGTTGATTGTGCCCGAGATGCAGTTAGAACGATTCAACCAGATGTTGTGGCTGTTGAGTTAGATCATCAGAGATACCAACAGCTCATCAATCCTGAAAAGACAATGGAAAATTGGGTGAATCCTAGTTCCGGTGATGCAGCTCAAGACCTTATCCAGCAAATGGCAGTTCTTGAGAAGAATCTAGGAGAAATGACAGGCTCAAATGTGGGCGAGGAGATGCTTGCAGCTATTGAGGAGGGTCGCAAAATCGGTGCAAAGATAGCACTCGTAGACAGACCGATGCATGCGACCATGGAGGCTATTGCCAAGGTTCCTCTTGAAGAGATATACCGGCTTATGGGTGCAGTACCGGACGCCAAAAAGGACCTCCAAGAGGGCGATGGCACCGACATCTTAGCAATGCTCAAGGAGGAGGGCGCTATTGAGAACCTATTGAGAGATTTCAATTCAGAATATCCCAATCTTGCAGGCGCGTTGATACACCAAAGAGACCTCTACGTGGCAAATGCGCTCAGAAGCATTCTGAATGATGTGCCTGGGAAAATCGTGGCAGTCTTGGGGGCAGGACACATTGAGGGTGTCCGAAAAGCCCTTGCAGCCTTACTTGAACCCGAGGCTGCCTCTTAGAGACCCAGAGCTTCTAAGAGGGCATCTATTCCCTCTCCAGTTTTTGAACTGACTCTAAACACGGGGATATTGGCATCGACCTCTCGAACATCAGTTTCCAGAGCCCCAATGTCAAATTCTAATGCTTCAGCAAGGTCGATTTTGTTGATGACTACCAAATCAGCTCGCTTTATGGTGAGAGGGTGTTTTTTCACCATGTAAGGACCCTCGGTCACACTCACCACGACTATTTTCTTGTCTACTCCTAAGGAATACCCAGCTGGACAGATTAGATTGCCAACATTCTCTATGAAGACGAGTTGATACTTGGATAATTCAATATCAGTCAAGGCAACTCGAAGCATTCTTGCATCCAAGTGACACGCTGTGCCTGTGTTTATCTGGACTGTATCAACATCGTGAGAGGCCACTCGATCGGCATCTATTGTTGTAGCGAGGTCACCTGCTACCATTAAGATCTGGTACTTGTCATGCAGGTTTTCACAGAAAGCTTCTATAAGTTGGGTCTTACCAGTGCCCACAGACCCCATAATATCAACAGTTCGAATTCCATATTGGTTGAATATCTTCGCATTTTGTGCTGCTGCCTCTTCATTTGCGCCAAATAGGTCTGTTCCAATATCTATAGTTATTATTCGTTCCGTCATTTCCTCTCCTTCTTACTGTACAATCTCTTGGAAGTCAACATCAGGATATAGGTATTGACCAATGATTGGTCGAATCACAACCCGCTCTAAGGCCAAGGCAACAAAGGCCCACAAGAACGCCTGAAGCATGTCAATTGTAGCATATAGAATAGTAATCTCGATAGATTCAGTAAAAGCTGCGAAGATGGTCATACTTGGGATAAAGCCACCAATTATCCCTCCTCCAAGGATGGCCATCAAAATGTAGAGCAGACTATCTCTGTCTGTTTTGACATGAATTGCATAACCAGTTCCAATGCCCAAGCAGATGTTCCCAATCATTGGAAGTATTGGGGGTTCACCACCAGCAATTGCACCACCTAGGCCTACAACAGCACCGACCAATGCCCCACCCGGTATGCCTCCAATGACTCCACCAAGCTCCGAGAAGAGAAAACCAGGCGTCAAATCAAGCAAGCCAGGTATCACAGGAATTCGCACAAACATCCGAACAACAATTCCCATTGCTGCTAACATGGCTAAAGTTGTCAAAGCAACTGTGTTCTTCTGTAGAGGAATCGTACCCATTTCGCTATGCCTCAAAACGTTGTGGTTCAGGTAAGCGGGTCCGCCCATGGTTCCAACAAGAATCTTCTGGTCTCCTTGTACCATCGGTCGAGTCGAGCTAGTATTTCGC
>JASFEL010000197.1:0-3450 GCA_050124855.1 Candidatus Thorarchaeota archaeon
CTCTGTCACAAGTGGTACCTCAGCCGTTCCTAGTGAGGAAATCATGATGACTATGTACATCAGGAATGGAAGTGTCATGAGTCCTCCCCAGATGAACAACGCAGGGACGGACTGAAAGAAGATCATCAACCAACCCGCGAGATCGAAGAACCTATCCCTCAATCTCTTTCTTCCCTCATTCTCTAGAGGCGTGGCTGGTTCCGCTGCATCACTTCTTTCATGTTCCTTCTTACTAATCATTGTCAAATCACTGATAACTTCAAGTTATGAAAGACAAAAATCGTTGTTCTAGAAGTAATCCCGCCTTACGTTCTAGTCACCGAATGATATATCGTAGGCTATTGCATGGCCATCCAACAGGGAAGGAATACAGGAGCTGAATGCGATGGTAGAAGACAGAGCCAATGATGAGCATGAGATGGAGAATGAGACCGCTGAGAGAATCATTGGACTCAACACGCTCATTGAAGAATTGATACAGGACGCCTCAGGCCTATCCAAGGACCTTACAGAGGGAATTGGAGCAATGGGAGGGGCTGCTGCAATCATATACACCATTGCCATCATTGAGGGCATCATTCTGTTTGCCAATCTTTGGAGAGGTCCACTCTTCATTGCATCCATGGTCTTCCTTGCACTGGCTCCCATGCTCTTCTTTGGAACAAGAATGCTTCTGCAGTTCATTGAACTGCGAGGAAAGTATGAGCAAATCTACGAGATAAGAAAGAAACTCGAGATGTGAGTAAGTTGTCCAGACCGAGAGAGCCTGTCGACATTGCATTCGAGATTCTGAGTGCGATAGAGCGCAGTGAGAGGACAACTCGGTGGGACCTCACGAAGATACTTGGTAACACACGTCAAGTCTATCGTTGGATTGACAACTTTCTCCTGAAGGAGAAGCTATTGGTTGAAGGAAAAGAAGGAACTACTATTGTCTACTCCCTGACAGAAAACGGTCGGCTTCTGCTGAAACTTCTCAGAAATGGGGTTGTTGTCAAATCTGTTCTCAGACTCAGTGGCAAGCGATTTCGAGGCAGATGAATTGCCGCAAGACTAATTCTTCCCTATACTCGAAAATACACTGTGTGATTGTTGAAACTCAGTTTCATTAGAATAACAGATGAGGACCTTCTATTTTCTTCTCGAGCGCCATATGCCGTATATTATTGAAACCACAGTGATGCTGGAAACGACAATGAGAATCACAGTGATTGCATCGAATGTTGGCAGCATGCCAATGTCGGTCATTACCAGCGTGACAATCTCATTTTGAACCGCATTATTGCTCTGCCACTCAGTTGAAGATGAGTCCAAGATCGCATTCACGTTCGAGAGTCTAACAAATCCTAGGTCTGTGGTCGGATTGAAGTAAATCTCTGCTGTAAAGCCGATAGTAGACCCACCATGACCCAAAATCCCATGGGTCCTCACTTCCAATCCCAGACCATACCCCAGCCAGATGAAGTCCTTTCGGAGATTTTTGAGTATGTCATTTGGATTTGGGTTCTCGAACATCATTGCTAGAGTGTCCTGCTCGAGCATCTGGAACCTGCCGAACTGGCCGTCGTTCATCAGCGCTATGAGGAGATTTCCTAGGTCCCTTGCCGTGCTCCTCATCATATACCGGCCGTTCCAGACTGGAAGCTCCCTGTTGGTAGCGTTTCCGTACATGCGGGTGTAGGGGATGGCATGATGGCCTATGAAGTCTGATGCATTGAATCCGGTGTTGTTCATCCTCAGGGGGCTGAAGATGTTCTCCTGCATGTACTCCTGAATCGTCAAGTCTGTCTGGAGTTCAAGGATATAGTTCAAGATTTTGTAGCCAGTGTTGGAGTACCCGAACCGGGTGCCTGGCTCAAACTCCCAGTTGCTCTGACTGTATAGCGACCCGTCAGAAGGTAGGCACATGGCTAGGTACTCGCCGAGAGGAATCCCAACTACCGACTCGTAGTAGCCTCTCATATAGGGTCGATACTCCGGGGTGTAGCCTCCTTCCCAGTCAAAGCAGAACTCAGAGTATAGTGTAGATCTCAGTCCTGAGTGATGTGAGAGGAGCATGCGGATGGTGATGTTTGAGTCCGGGTAGTCTTGGTGTCTAAGACTGAACGGAAGATAGTCGTTCACGTCATCATCTAGGCCGATGCGGCCAGTCTGGTAGAGTTGGAGAATCGATATGGCAGTGAACACCTTCTGGATAGAGCCAATCAGGAAGACCGTGTCAGGGTCTGTCTGCTCACCATATGCCCGAAACCAGCTTATCTCCTTCCCTGAGAACACGCAGGTATGGAGTGATGGGACATCTCCATCTGTGACCAGTTGCTCAACGTCCTCTTCAACACTCGATGAAACGATTCCTGCATCTGCTGCGTCGCAGAACACTACCAGCGAACTGACAACTAGGAAAATGACTAGGAATCGAATTGGGCTGAATTTCTTACTGGTTTCCCTCATTAGCAAAGCGAACCTGTTTGCTCTTATTGGGAGGTGTTTTCTGAGCGATATATAACCCTTGTATTCGCAGCAGCATAATGCAGTGAGTTATGTGTCCTGCAATGTCTCATCCATCTTGACGGATGAAGTCCAAGATGACCGGTGCCAGCTCTTCCCCTTTGTCCTCCTGCAGGAAGTGCCCGGCGTTCTTGATGGTCACATGCTTTCTGTTCTAGGCGCCAGGAATCAACTTCTGAAACAGAAGCTCTCCACCAGCAGTTATTGGGTCTTATTTCTTTGAGCTGTATCCTCCAAGTATTACTATTGATGATATCAAGCAACAATACGCCTCTGAAATACGACCCCTCTATTTGGTCTGCTGAACTCTAGATATTTCCACCATGTACAAGGGATTACTTGGGTCAGTCACATTGAGAAGTAGTCCATTCTATCCCCATGTAGTTTGGAAGAAAGATGCGTAGTGTAAGATTTCTCAAGTGTAAGATTTATAAACGGTTGAACATCATTAACTATAGTTAAATTTCATCAATATGTTTCTTCTATCTGCAAGGAGATGATCATTTGAGTGTGGGGAATAGTGTGAAGTATAAGAAATCGAGAGACTATGTTCTATCTGGTGTAACAAGCAATCCATTGAAGTCAACTATTGCTTTGATTCTCACAGTCCTAGGAGGGCTCATAACTACCCTCCCTTTCGTTCTTGTAGGCACAGCAGTTGATGTGCTCATAATAAGCGGACTTGGAACTGAGTTTATCACGCTTGTTTGGACAATTGCTCTTCTTGGCTTCCTCTATATTGGAATCAACTTTGCAGCTGGAGGAATATGGGCTGTAGTTGTGTCTGGCTGGGAGAGGGATGCAAGACAAGAGCTATTTGAAGAGCTGCAAGGTCATAGCCTAGCTTTCCACGACCAAATCGATAGTAAGAGTCTCCTAGCAATATCAATGCAGGATATAGGTTGGATTCGAATGGCACTGAATCCCAACCTAAGACTGGTC
>JASFEL010000198.1:0-3431 GCA_050124855.1 Candidatus Thorarchaeota archaeon
CGGATAGAAAAAGGAATGATATCAAAAAACCAAGAGCGAGGAATTGCAATCCCACAAGTGGACCATATCCCCATGATAGTATCCCAGTGATTTCAGTGACTATGTATGCGAAAGCATTTGATGGAAATATCATTGATTCCACGGAGTTGCTGGTTACTGATGGCATTGTAGGAAGTAGTGCCAAAAACGCTAGAAGAAGCACTAGTAGGTGTCTAATTGGATTGCTGGTCTTCTGTTGCAGCTTGACCTTGAAGTAAGATGCAATTCCACCTAGGAAGTAATTCACTTCGAAGAATATGATGGTAGTGATGAGGAGTGTAAATAGGGGAATGAATAGAATGTTTGCAGAGCTCACAATAGGGAAGATTGCAACAAGGCCTGCGAAGATGAAGACAGTCTTACGGACAAGTCTGCGAACGTATCTGCTCATGAATAGCTGATAAGGTTTGATGGGTGCACCAAGAATAATGGACTCATCATCTTCAGTCAATACCGCAGCAGGACCCAGACCGAAATAGCCTCCAACAATAGAGGACAGTGTCAACACTCCCATCGCAGCGAATACCGTTCCACGATCAAGCACATCTTCCACAAGCACACCTAGCATGAATACAACTGGACCAAAACTCAGGACCGTCGTTATGATTATACTAACGAAATACACTCCAATGATGGTTATTCCATAGAACATTAGCATCGATGGTGTTCTAATCGTGCGTTTGAACTGGTTCCATAGCATCCGGACCTCGTTTCTCGCAAGGGTAACGGTAGTGATAACCAAGTTCAATCACCTGCACGAGCTATTCAGGAATGCCTCCAGTCAGCTCGAGAAAGACTTCCTCCAGATTCGTAGCACGAGTGCTCTTATTGAGCAGTTCTTTCAGGGTTCCTCTGCCTACAACCTTTGCATCATTCATTATGACAAATCGATCACACAATCCCTCCGCCACCTCAAGGATATGCGTGGAAACGAGTATGGCTGAACCTTCTTTCTTCAGATCATGGAGATGCGCTTTGAGGCTCCAAGCCCCGCGTGGGTCTAATCCGTAGATTGGCTCATCGAAGGCCAGCACAAAGGGCGGCTCTCTGACAAATATGCCAACCAACAGTGTTCTCTGAAGATTTCCCTTTGAGAGTGTACCAACGTAGTCATCCAAATGCACTCGAAGCTGAAACATGTCTAGATAGTGACTCATCCGAACCAAGGTCTCTTCATTTGGGACATCATATATTCGACCCATAAACATGAGATACTCTCTCACAGTTAGACTAGGATAGCAGGTCGGTTTTTCAGGGATATAACCGATCAAATCCTTTGCTTGAATTGGTGACTTCTGTATATCATGACCACCTACACTGACTTCTCCCCCGCTTGGTTTGATTATCCCTGTCATGACTCGCAATGTAGTCGTTTTGCCTGCACCATTGGGTCCCACAAGTCCTACGATTTCGCCAGGAGAAACTTTTAGGTCTAGTTTGTCTACCGCTAATGTCTTGCCAAATCGCTTAGACATTCCCTTGATGTCAACAGCTGGATCTGGTAATTCCTTTGGTTTTTCAGCTCTCTTCTCCTTACGCACTTCCATTGTGTTAGATAATTCTTCAACAAGCCAGCTTCGCTTCACCGTGCGACTGGCGATTGGTACCTTGAGAATACGAGCTAATCTTACAAGCTCATCATCAGTCATCTTTTGAATCACAGATAGTTCCACACTCAGTCGAGGCGCCTCCAGCCACTGTGTCAACAAGCATCTAATAATGAAGGCTTGGACTCATAACATAAGAAGTCATGGGTAAGAGTATTCTGCAATCGATCTTATCATTTAGAAATCTTGTAAGTAGGGAATGACTCGTAGGTACTCAAGGGACCATCCTTCTACCTCTGTTACTATCGGATATACCTCCACCCCATTTTTGTGAGCATTTTCAAGCTCCTGTGCAAATTTCGGATCCGTGTCCGCCTTGGGAGAGAATATTATAGCATCAGGTCTTTGGATGACGAAGACGACTGCTGCTCTCTTGGCTATTCCTTCTTGCAGCGCTCTCGCGAGATTTCTAAGATGTCTAGCCCCTCTTTCTGTTGGTGCATCGGGGAAAAGGGCATGACCATCATCAACTAGCGTACATGACTTAACCTCAATGAATGAAGTACCCTTGGAACCATCCAACCTGAAGTCGAATCTCCCATCGTAGATTCTTGGCTCAGGAGTCACCTCATCATATGGTAGAAACCAGTCAAGGTCTCGATTCAGGAGTCTTTCCTTCATGAAGCGATTTGGTAAATTGGAATCGATTGATATCAGAACATTATCATACCATAGCCCTATCATGTCATATTTGGTCTTTCGATGAGGTCCTGACCTTTTTCTTAGAAATACTTGTCTTCCGGGAATCATCAATTCATACATTCTGCCAGGGTTTGGAATGAATACTTCAACGACCTTCCCTTCAACCTCGACCCTTCCGAGAAATCTATTTGGTCTGTCGATGAAAATTGCCTCTGTTACTTCGCCTTCTGCTACCATTGTAGAACGAACGTGAATAAATGAAGGCGCAAATTGCTCTTCCGGTCTGGTATCAAGTTCAGAAGAATTCTGTAAGGGTAGCCTGAGTCCCCCTTTCAGATAGTCCTGAAACCTTCACACCTATGAGCCGCAAGTATTTGTGGGGGTCTCTTTTCCTATCAAAGATCTCAACAGCCAGCTGTTGAAGCATCTCTTGGTCATCAGTTTCTACCGGGATGGACTTGCTTCTCTGGATAGTTGAGTAATCAGCATATCGCATCTTCACCGTGACAGTTCTGAACCTGAGAGATTTCTTGCGGAGTCTATCCCCAATCCTGCTGCACATTTTAGTGATCGTCCCATGAAGGTAATCAACTGCTTCCGGCTCAACATCCTCCATGAAAGTGAAGTCCTTGGAAATGGATTTTCTGGTGCGTAGCCCATTGTCAAGCAGTGGTCGATCATCGATACCATGTGCCCGATTATACAGCCAACGGGACCCACGGCCCATCATAGGCCAAAGGTCTGTGATGGTCATTTCATGGATCTGACCTAGGGTTTCAATCTCGTATCGTCTAAGTCGCTGGGCTGTCTTATCGCCCACACCATTTAGTGCATCAACAGGTAATGGAGCTAGAAACCTCAGCACAGCTTCTGGATTTTGACCCACCAAGGTTATCCCGAGGGGCTTATTCATCCCTGTAGCTATCTTAGCCACGCTCATGTTTGGAGCTACTCCAATTGAGCAAGGCAGTTTAGTTCTAAGAAGAACTTCGCCTTGGATGGTCTGTGCCAATGAATATGGCCCTTCATAATCTTGTACAAGGTCAGTTACTTCTATGTACGCCTCGTCAATGCTAGCTCTTCGCACTCTTCCTTCATCTGAGTAGTTTCTCAGTACATCCATGACTTCAGCAGATGCTTCTC
>JASFEL010000199.1:0-3428 GCA_050124855.1 Candidatus Thorarchaeota archaeon
CGGTGTCTTCTGATATCCTCAGTAGATTGGCCAATTCTTCAGTTCTTAACGCCTCAGAAGCATCTGAAGCATTTTCATTGGAAGTATCAAATACCGTGGTAGCTGATAGACCTGCTATAATTAGAATTGGCACCAGTGACACGACTACAAATGTTACTACAATTCGTTTGCTGATATCCATAACACTGCCTCCTTTCGATTTACGTTTCTAGTTCCTTTTGAAAGATGTTCAGAAATTTCCGAATGTTCTGTTCCTTAGCCAAAGTGAAGACATTGCCCATGAGAATCCCTTCAACCAATCCCTCACCAAGGAGTAGGATCAAAGTTCTTCGTAGGATTTGGCGGGGTACACCTGTTTCCTTTTCTAAAAGTTCGATGTCAAAGCCATCCTGCTTGTCCAGTAGATCCTTTGCAAGCTTGACAGCGGCATTTGTCGCAGCCTTTGATGGTTTTCCTTTTCTTCTAGGTTTCTTCTCCACTGTTCGTACAAACACATCTCGGTTAAAATAGCCATCAAGCAGATCCTTCTTGATCATTGTTTGGATGCTTCTTCTCAAATTATATGCTGCAGGTCTAGGAAGTGTCTTCCTAAGAATTCTGTCCAATTCCTTAAGCTGAATTCTGCTGTGCTTGGAGGTGATTGATTCTATACTGTCCTGAATGTACTCCTCAATAACGTACTCATCAAGCATCTCGAGCTTTGCTCCGCATGATGCACATTCCACAGCTTCAGGCGAGGTTGGTGCTCCACAAGTCATCTTAGTTGATTCTATCTCCTGAAGAGTGACTTTTTCTGATCGCTTGACCTTGACTGTGTCTTGAACCTCCCAGAAGATGAGCTTCCGGTTGCGTGTGCTCACAACTAGATACGCGATATCAGAGACATCATCCGGAATGCCAGTAGCTAATGCCTTTGGGGGAGCAGGAAGCATGATTGATGAGACCGCATTTCCATCGATGTCCCATATCTGGAGCTGTGGAGAATGATTTCCTGTGACGAAAAGCTTTCTTTTACCAAAAGTCAAGACGCCAAAGACAGTTATTGCATTGCCTAACTCAAGTCGCTTTAGTTCATAGCCAGCTGCAGAGAGAATCAATACAGTACCTTTTCGTTGTGCTATAACTACCTCAAGCTCTGAGTCGTTTGTTATATCCTCCAACCAGACGTCTGAAATCGCCTGTTCTACGGTACGACTGAACAGCGCAGTCTGCTCGTGGTTCCAGAGAATGACTCGCTTGTTTTGGAGAGCAGCAACAACTTCCGCCGCATCATCTCCGTCAACGTCTCGAGCATCACAGGAGATGACTGTGCTCTCGAGGTCATTCTTCCATAGGACACGGCCTTTCTGGTCCACGACTAGAACTCTTTTTCCAGCTCCTCCAACGAGGGCATCCTCTCCACTACTTTCAACATCTGCAACAGCAATGCAACGAACCTTGCTGCTGTATCCCCTAGATGTCTTTAGCGACCCCGTTGTGTCATAAATCCGCAGTCTCTCTCCATAGTCCAATGAAAAGACCTGCGCTCGGGCGTCCTTTTGCTGCCTAACATACAGACTGTACGCATTAGCAGAAACAGGCACCCTTGCGACTTCGCGCAATCTCACCTTCGAACAAGCACCTTGTGAAGTTCTGCTCATGTAAGCATATAAGCATGTGCTCAAAACAACCCCATAATGAGTCCTTCCCTCCCCAAATGCAATGTTGGATTTATCTGGAGTCCCGAACTAGAAACCTTTGACTTCGGCTCCAAACATCCGATTCGTGTAGGCCGATTTCAAATGGTCAGGGACTTTCTTCAGGAGACCAGATTCCTTGAATATCCCAATGTAAAGATCATCAAGCCGAAGCCTCTATCGAACTCTCTTCTTAATCGGATTCACTCACAAGCATATTTGGATAAGGTTAGGCTAATATCCGAAACTGGAGAGGGCGAAATCGATATTGACACTCCGGGTTTCAAGGGGATATACGATAATGCCAGAATCACTAGTGGCGCAACCGTGACTGGTATCCACGCCATCCACTCGAAAGAAGCAGATCACATCTACAGTCCAACTGGCGGGTTTCATCATGCCCGTTTCGAAACCGGAGGAGGATTTTGTATTTTCAATGATGTTGCAGCGTCAGTCTACTATCTCAAAGATCAAGGGTACGAGCGGATACTGATTGCTGATTTCGATGTTCACCACGGAAACGGAACTCAGACATACTTCTATGATGATCCTGGAGTCATGCAAATCTCATTCCATGAAGATCCTGAGTGGATGTATCCGCATGATGGCTTCATAGAGGACATCGGGCATGGATTAGGACGCGGTTATAATGCTAACATGCACTTTCCAATGGACTCGGGAGATGCTGTATATCGATATGCTTTCGATGAGATTGTACCTCCCCTCCTCCAATTCTTCCAACCGGAATTCATTCTCTTCCTTCCTGGATTTGATGCACATTACGATGACCCGCTGACTCACATGAATCTGACAATGGACACGATTCGCTATGTCGCGGAGAAAATCCATTCTGCTGCTCATAGGTGGGCAAATGGTCGTCTTGGTGTTGTTTCAGGTGGTGGCTACAATAGAGACGTCTTTCGCTATGGAGCGGGTGTAGTGATGTCTGTTCTCACTGGTCATGAATATAGACCTCCCACGCAGACTCCGCCTTTCGAGGATGATGACAGTATATGGGCCGAGGTGAAAGAAAACACTCAGAAGGTCCAAGATTTAGTCTTCTCAGCACTTGGAATATGAAGGGCATTCTACGGTTTCCAGAAATGCAGCAAGTACTCAAATGTTGTTGAGAGAGTGATATAATTGCTGGGCCAGCCGAAAATCCCTGCTTTGTTCACGATATTCCTCCTATCCCAGATGATTGTGTTCCTCAGTTCGAAGCCCACTTTCTGAAGTGCTTCGATCACATAGACGTGTGCTGGTATTCTCTGACCCTTCCACCAATAGTCGGTGATATTGATCACGCAGTGACCTCTATGGCGCATTAGTGGGAGAATTCCCTCAAAGATCGTGCCAATCGTTTCTGCGTATTTCCTCACATCCATGGTTCCGAGGTCTCTTGGGTCGTCTGAATATTGTTGTACTTTGAGATAGTGTTCGTCTTTTCTGAGGTTGCCACGGATGCTTTTGTTTCGTCTCTTTCGATTCAGCAAATTGGCATAGGGTGGGGAAGTGATGCAGAGAGATATAGTTTCCTCATTCAAATACTCATTCAAATTGTGCGCCTCATCGCATATTGCCAGCTGTATCCCGTTGTTTTCCTGAAGAGGTTTCATCCTTTCGTTTGAAAGCTCAACATACTCCTGCTTCAAATCGAACCCAACTGCGTTTCTCCCTGTGTCCTTTGCAGCTAGCAGGGTAGTCCCACTGCCCACAAATGGGTCAATGACAAGCTCTCCTCGATGTGTAAAG
>JASFEL010000200.1:0-3425 GCA_050124855.1 Candidatus Thorarchaeota archaeon
ACCTCTTCGCAGTATAGGAACTACAAGATTTCAGTATGGGAGCTGAGATGATGAGATACAGCATGAGATGGGTTGGTGCTTTTACTCTGGTATTGCTTTTCGGATCGTTCATTGCTTTTGGCTTTGGGATATTCACAGACTCTGATACAAGACTAAAAGGGGAAACTAATGAAGCACAAGATATTCCTTCTCCTGAAACCGACACTGATGGAATAAGACCCCTATGTGCTTGGAGAACACGTGATGTCTGCGCGCCCCTTGTAGAGATGACACTGCCTAATGGTGGCGAAGTCTTTAAGGGAACTGAAACGATCAAATGGATTGCCTTTGCTTTCAATGGTGAAACGCTCAATCAAGACCTCTATTATAGTCCGGATGGTGGCGAAGAGTGGGTTGTCATAGCAACAGGATTGAAGGAAACTAGTTTCTACTGGGATACAACTAATGTTCCTGATGGCAGCAATTACCTCATCAGAGTGGTTGTACACGGGGATGTGACTGGGGGAAGGGATCAATCTGATGCGGTGTTCAATGTGGCCAATATGGCTGGTACGATTTCACTATCAAATCCCATTGAACCCAGTTTAGTATATGTCATATCTGCAGTTGTTGGATTGTTCGTAGTCATAGCTGTAATGATTATGAGACGAAAGCAGAACGATTGAAGATAGAGGAACTACGTATCATCATCGCAGATCTTTCCGGGGGAAGTCCCCTCGATGGCGGCCCTGACAACAACTTGGAAGTCAAATCCGTTGAATAGAGTTCGTGCATTCTCATAGTCTGCTAGCATCAATTCTTGAAATATATGAAACCACCTTGAACAAAGAGATGGGTGCTCCCAAAGAGTGTCAGATTCAAGCCCCTTGGTCTCATCACGCGGGCTACTCCATGTCCGAGAGTAATGGTTCATCCTCAATGAACTCGGCAGATACACCCAGCTTCTCGAAGTAGTCCACCATTGCGATACATGCAAACTTCTCAGATGAATAGTGTGTGGTACCAATCGCGTTGATCTCGTTGTCCTTGCAGACCTCATGGAACTGTGCTGATGGCGGATAGGTTTCAATAATCCTCGTTATGCCCGTGACAAAGGTGTTCACTCCCATATCAGCTATATCGGATGCAATTTCTGGTTCACCGCCTCCACCCCCCACAACGGCAACACGTGAATCTTTGATGACATCAGACCCATAGTTCCAGACCTTCACTTCATGGCCCACAGCTTTGCGTACTCGCTCCGCAAATTCAGAGAGTCTAGTCAAATCTATCGTTCCAACTACTCCGACCTCTACTCCTCCATACTCAAAGAAATAGCGTTCAGATGGAACTCCAAGTGCCTTAGCAAAAGAGACTCCTGTACTATAGGGACCTACTGCATCGAGTGGAATGTGTATTGCATAATAGGATACTCTCTGCTCTTTGAGGGGACCCAAGAGTTCATGTGGTATGTTTATGAACGGTTTTCGATCAGGGCTAGGGTCCCAAATCATTGGGTGATGGGTGAAGAGAAGTATATCGCGTTCATTTGAGTCGAGAATGCGACGTAAGACCTTCTCGCTTGGGAAGACTGCTGTATAGACCTTCGATATTGCCTTTGTATTATCCAGAATCAGACCCTTTGGTTTCTTTCCAATATTCTCTACGACATAGTCACCTAGATCGAATGTATTCCAGTCCCCTTCCTCGCGTTTGTCCAACTCAAAGTCAACATCCAGTTGTTTTCGGAGTGCATGTGCATCCAATTCAGTCATCTCCTAGAAACCTATAGTCTCGTTAAATCATCCAATATGCAAGTATATGAATCAGGCGATGCCTATTTATGAGGGTGCCTTCCAGCGAGGTATCGCTTTAGACAAAACACCACTCGGTCATTTGACTGAGAACGGAGGATTATCTGGTGAGTTACAATAAAATCACGGATGATGAAGTGACGAAACTCAAAGCTATATGCGGTGAGAAGTACGTAACAACGAGCGAGCCACTTCTTCACAGCTACATGGCTAGAGGTATTATGGGTCTTGAGGCAGTTCTGCCCGAGGTGATTGTGAGACCCTCAAATGCTGATGAGGTCGCCAAGATTCTCATAGTGGCCAATGAGAACCTTAGTCCAATCACCCCCGCGGCGGGTGGATTGAGTGGAGGCTTCGCTCTCCCTGCAATTGAGCCGGGGGGCATTCTGATGGATCTAACCCGAATGAACAAGATGGAGGTTGACACGAACAACCGTGTCATGGTTGTTGAGCCAGGTGTACGGTGTGGTGATGCTTGGCGCATCTTCAAGAAGCGATGGCCTGATTGGGCACCACCTATTCCTGATGGAGCACCACCGGGAGCCACGATTCTGGGTGATGCAATTGAGCGCGGGTTCTCTCTAGTTACAGGCAAATTCGGACCACAAGCTGATATGATCATCGGCCTTGAGATAGTCCTACCATCGGGTGAGATGTTCCGAACTGGTTCATGGGCACTTGATGACGCAAAGGCATTCTATAGGTGGGGCGTAGGGCCAAATCCTGATGGTCTGTTTCTCGGTTCTCAAGGCTCCATGGGGATAGTGACCAAGGCAGCCATCAAAATAGTCCCTCATCCTCATTTCAAGACTATAGTTGCCTATGGTGGAGATAGTTGGGAGCATATTGTCGAGCCCGCTTGGGAAATAGGGAAACATGAGATGGGCATTGCTGAGAACACCGTGATGGTTCAGGGCGGCAACTGGCCTCTAGTGATGACACGATGGCCCAAGACTAATGTTCCGTTGGATTACAAGTTCTACGAAAAGATAGGCATTGACGAGTATTGGATGAACAGTGAGGTGTGGGCTTGGTCACAGGAGGAGCTTGATTTTACGCTCAAGCGAATAGATGAAACATACAAGGAATATGAGGTAAAGAAAAACACGAAGTGTCCTCAACAGGATTTGCATCCCAAGCAGATTGCATCCAGACTGAAGAAGCCCAACCTGATTGCTGTCCCGTATGGGTTGTATCAGGCAGGATTCCTCTTTATTACATGGTATTGCCCATGGCTTGAGAGTCCGAAGATGATGGAGGAATACTGTGCTGCAATGGAGAACCACGGCTTCCCGCCCACAATGTGGGTGGCATCAATTGACCATGCAAGACAGGCTATTGTGATGCCGATTCTCTGTTTCGACAGTGACGAGAAGGGGATCTATGACAAGATCCGCGAGTTCAATTTGGAAACCACGAAGAGCTTCCTGAAGCAGGGCTGGATTAACTACAGACCGGATCCGTTTGTGCATGCCCCTGAAACTTTCAGGAGAGCAAAGGAATACTACAAGATGCTGGTTAAGTTCAGGAAGGTGCTGGACCCGAATCTTATCCTACATCCTGGACGACTAGCTATTCCGTGGGGCACGGTTACAGATTTGCCGAACCCGTTGGAGGAGGAGTAGAGAATGG
>JASFEL010000201.1:0-3423 GCA_050124855.1 Candidatus Thorarchaeota archaeon
ACATTCACAATCAATTATTAGGCTACGTTCCACTCTTCCTCTCTGCAACCCACAATAAGATAAGAGCCAAGATAAGTATCACAATCCATATCTCATCCATAAGGATTTGCACCCATTTCCTTGATGCTCTCCTTGAATATTCTCCAGAACTCCCTGTCCCTGAGCATCCTAAGCAACTGCTTCACTGCATTCTTCAAGTCCCTCAATATCCACAACATCAACCCACCAGTGTTAAAGTCTCTTTCTTCCCGAAATTTATTGTTATGCATCCCTCAGACTTGGTAATCGGCTCTCCCTTCTCTATGCTCTTCCTGACAGCCCTGATTATGTCCAACGGGTAATGGGTCAATATCTCCTTGATAAGCTCTTCCTTGGTAACCAGCATCTCTATGTTCTTGATTATGAACTCAACATCTTCCTCGTAGGTCTCCTTGTCGAATGCCGTGTAAATCCACTTGTCAGGGTGCTGATGACCCTCTATAATCTTCCCCTTGTCAGTCTTCATCCTAAACTCCTGCCCATCTACCACGATAACCCCGTCAGCCCTCATCTCAACTTTCTTCTTTTTTTTCGTCAATGTAACACCTCTTTGGATGAAAAGTGCAAGCGTCATCCTTTAAGTAGGGGCAATCATCAAAGTCACACTCACCAAATCTGGGTGACGTTTCCGTCTTCATAACACCAACACTCCTCAAAGGTCTGGAATAGCTCACCATCATACTTGCCACTCTCATACCCCTTACCTATACAGTCCTTCTCACACCTCTCCTGTGGAGTATCAGGAAACATATCCCTCATTCCTTCTGGCATGGGCATCAAGAGTATCATAAATATACCAATGACCACACATACAGTAGTCACGTATCCCCCGTTACTCTTCCACCATTCCCTTAACCATCTCATCAACATCCTTCTCCTCGTGCAACTTCATCGGGTATATCTTCTTCAACCCTTCCAGCAACTCCTTATCGGTCTTATGGTAAAAGTCACCTGCATCAAAACAGTTCCCGATAAGCTGGCACAGCCTCAGTTGTGAGTTTTTGAACCATATGAGAGATACCCTTGACAATATCTCACTCATCTCCCCTGTCCTCTCACTGTCCATTATTTCACCTTCTCCCTCTTTACCAGTGCCATAGAGTTAAGTGGAACAAACTTCTGCCTGTCCCCCTTAGCCAACCTACCCGAATAATCATAAGTAAGAACCGAGTTGTCGTAGTCGTCCAGGGGACACTCAAATACATCATTCTGCCTCTCACCCCAATACATTATCCGAACCTTCTTGACCCCCCTGGCCCGCAACAAGCTGATAACCTTCTCTGATATACCGAACCCCTGGAACTTCCTCATGAAATGGTTCTTCTTCCTATGGGTTACATAGGTATCTTGCTCTATCTCACCCACCGTCCTTCCGTCAATCTGAACCAAGTTTGTCATACTATCCCAAATGCAAAGTATAGCACGTAACGTGCAACCAATGTCCCTGTAAAAGCCAACATAAATGCCAACAATCCATAACTAATGTAGTCCTTTTTGCTCATGAGACTTCTCCTGTATCTTCTTCAATTCCCATTCATACTGAAACATGTCCCTGATAATCTTCTCAACGTGCCTGGATATGCTGATGTGCTGTTCCTTGGCCTCTTTAGCAACCCTCTCCCAAACATCCTTATCAATCGTGATGCTTCTTTTTACCCTCATTGATAATCCTCTCTATCCGTTTCTCCCCTTCCTCATAGGAAACATGCTCCTTCGGTGCAAGCACACCAACTCTCCTGCCTGCAAGGATGACAGTCTTCTTTCTACAGCATCCGCAACAACCATGTATGGCTAAATTGCCCTTGGGGTCGTGCTGTGCGAGCCAGTCCTTGTTAGGATGGCCTACTCCGTGCTTGCAAACGTCCTCTACAAGCCCGCTACCCCTAACCACCTGCTGAACTGCCCACTTGGGCCGTCTATACGGCATCTTCTTGTCTTTGCTCATTCAAATCAAAGCTCCTATAACAGCCTGAAATATGATAACTCCACACCCACCTGCAATCATACCCATAACGAAATCAACCTGCCTTTCCGTCATCATCAATCAACCTCTCTATCCTCTTTATCATCCTGGTAGAATTGTCAAGCATCTTGTTCAGCCTCTTAATCTCTTTCTGCTTCTCCTTTGCCATCAGGTGTCCAGCCACGTAAGCCAAGTCCTCAAAGTAACCATTCAGTATGGTAGCCACAATATGAACCCCCTTCTTCTTATTCTCAATCTTAATCAAGTCATCAAACCCCTTGTTCTTGACCAGCTTCTCCACAATCTTCTGCCTCTTAATCATATCAGCCTCGATATACCTCTTCCAGAAGTTCATCATTAAGTCACCCATTCTTCCTCAACTCCATCGTGCATCTGAGACAAAAACCCCCTGGCAATATGTCTCCACCATTGTCGCATCCCTTACACGGCTTGCTGTATGTCACTCAAAATCACCATCTACCAAACACTCATAACAAATATGATAACTGATAACAAATAACCCATCCTCTTCCTCTGCTCCACAGTCCACACATATCCTCATGCAATCTCCTCTACCTCTCTGACAATCCCCCTTCCAAGGCAAATGTTACAACAGGTCTGCCCATCAATAATAGTAATCTCATCACTCTCCAATTCCCCATGCTCCGAACACTTCCAGGTCTTCATTTCTTCTTCCCCTTCTTCTTATCCTCTTCTTTAACAGCAACCCATAAAAGGGCAATCAAAAAACTCACTACAAACCATAAAGCCCCTGCCATCCCAATCCGACTACCATAAGGAACATCAAAGATAGCCAGTGTAGCCCCAAACAACGCTATCAGACCTGAACCGATTATAATCCCTGCCCCAATGTTCTCCCCTGTCCAGACACTCTTCTTCTTAGCCACCCTTCTTCACCTTCCTGAAATCCTTCCAGGTCTCCAGAGAAGTATTCGGACTGCTACCCAGATGAACCTCTTTAGAAACCAAATGTATCTCCCTCTTGGACAACCCATAGCTCTTACAGACAGCTTGAATAATATCTTCCTGCCTGTTCATAGCCAGGTAATAACCCATATACCACCCGCTCTTCAAGGTCTCCTTGTTGGCAATCAGCTTGTCAAAGTCAGCCTTTGGCCTGCTCTGCATATACATCTTCCTGTATATCTCCATGCACACCTGCCAAAGGAACTTCCTTCTCTTCTCTGTAACACTCAAACAACCTACCCCCAAGACTTCTTCTTCCTCTTCCTGTCAGCAGGCAACACATTATTCCCAGTAGCCAGACGATACCTGACTAATATGCTACCAACCGACCTCTTCAACTCCTGTGAAATCTGTTTTGAAGTCCATCCCCTCTTAGCCAACTCTATAAGCTTTGCGTCATCCCTTGGTCTCCATCTTTGCTTCGTCTTCGTCAG
>JASFEL010000202.1:0-3418 GCA_050124855.1 Candidatus Thorarchaeota archaeon
GGGACATGTTGTTCTACTGATAGAACTGGAACTACCACACCCATCATGGACCTTGTGGATATTCTCAAATCCGCTTGGACTTTACTTGCATTTGCGAACTCGACGACCTCAGCTGGACCCATGACCATCTTTGTCTTTGTTAGTGCAGAAAATGCTGAAGCTAGGGCCACATCAACCTCTTCCCTAGTCTTCTTAATCTTTTCAATTGAGTTGAAGAATTCCATAATGAGCGAGTCACGTTTCTCTTTGAGGAGATTATGACCTCGTTCTGCGAGTTTCATCCTGTTCTTCAGTCGCAGGAGCTCCATTCGAGTCGTCTTGGTTCCAGGTAGAATTTTGCTCATTGATTCTCACTTCAATGGATGAGATTGGTTTAGTCAGTCGTGCAGATATTGTTGTCCTAAAACTGTTGTGATACGCATCATGCAAATATAATGACTAATGCACTGACAAGAATGGCAAATGCACAGATAATGAGCCAGTCACGAATATACTTCTTCACCAAGCGGGGTCGGTCGTTGATTTGCCCAGTCGTGATAAGTGTCATAAATGAAATGAACAGGAATGCAAAGGGGAGGGCAACTGTTGGACTTGCTAATTCTGCGTCTGTGATTAGAATTATTGCTGATAAGGCTCCGAAGATTAGGAAACTGAGTATCATCAGAGAGGTTAGTACATGCCGTATTCGATCGACATCCATCTGGGAATTCTCCTATGTGAACGACCGGTCATGCCCGGACGTGCCTTCATGCCTATTCATCCTGTTCAAAAAGGTTGTGTCTTGAAAGTGCCAGACTGAGAGTTTACCACACGATTTATTAGCGGCCAGTGCCCTGTCGGCATTGTATTACAAGAAGTACATGTGATACCAAGAGGTCACATCATGACAATAGCGATACACGAAAGTGCGTTGATTCGACACTTCAACACTCGCAAGGAAGTTTTGCGGGCCTGGGAAGAAAGAATCGGCGCTAGGTTCTCACCGTTTCGTGGGTATAAGATGCCGGACTCGCGTCTCTACGTTGAGCATCCGGACTTCTTAGACAGCATTGTCGATCTGATAATTACAAATGAGAGACACATCTTTCTCAGAGGACCGGTAGGTTCAGGGAAAAGCACTCTCATGTTGCTGGCACTCAGGGACCTGCCCACCCTAGCAGACCGACGAGGAAACAAATTCGTCACAGGATATGTAGGGATGACTGGCCTTTATGAGAAACAGATGTCAGCAGCGATAGCAGACTCGTTGAGAGTAAAGTATCGCAGATCTTGGGAGTCAAGTCAGATCGTAGAATCAATTGCCCAAGAATGTGTGAGAAGATATACGGAAGAGAAGAGCCGCACAGCCCTATTTGTGGAAGATGTTGCTGACAACCAAGAAGCGGCATTCCACAAGCTCAGATACCTTGCAGACCTGCCTACTCAGGAGATGAAAGCTGATTATCCAGAGGTGTTAGATGAGCCGATTATCACTTTGATAATGTCAGGAACAGCTGTGTACTGGAACGCAATGCTAAGCTTCTTGCCGCAGATTGCGGATAGGACTGAGCCGCTTGATGTTCCTGCTCTAGACGATGAGAAAGCCAAGGAGTTCATTGGCAGAAGAATCGCCTATGCGAAAGGGCAGATTGACACCTTTGATTTGGATAATTACGGTATCTACCCGTTCGCTGATGATGCTGTAGTAGTCATCAATACAGCGGCCAAGGGTAATCCACGTGACATTCGTATGTTGTCAAGAGGTTGTCAACAGGTGGCTGCAGAAAACTTTAGGCAAAATGGTAATCCGGAAGTTAACAGAGAAATTGCAGAGCTTGTTTCGGATGCCTATGCTACAATACTGAGAGAGGTGCGTTAGGTTTGAGTGTTCTGAAGAAGTATCGAGATGCTGGTGAAGAGGAAAGGGATTCAGCAAAGCCGGCTGAAGAGTCAGGGACTAGGGTTGCAGTAGAAAAACCAAAAGCAATGATTGCTGTGCCCAATAAAGAACGAAAGAGTCCGATCGTGTCATTCTCATTCACGACCGAACTTCGATCTTGTCTACAGAATGTGCGAAACGAAAAGGCAATCAACCTGAGTATGTGGGTTGAGAGAAAGCTTCGAAAAGCGCTGACTGAGGAGTTCCCAGACATAGCCGACAAACATCTCGAAGTCTGACCTGTCCTCAGTACGTAATTAGCTCTCTCTTGCACGCATCTCCGAGTATTCTGTAACTCGTGCCATGCATAGGGCAGCTAACGCTGGGCTGTCGTAACAAGGAATACGATTCATCTCAAGTAAATCCTTTCCAGGTTTCCCTACATCACCTGCAAGCCATACTCCAACAACGGGTTTTCTGACATCTGCAGCCCGTATTCCTTCTAGAGTGCCAGCAGCATGTTCTGTTTGTGTCATTCCAGCAAAAGTTGGCACTCCACATATCACCAGTAGCATGTCGAGGTTAGAGTCTTTGAGCATCAACTCAGTCGAATCTCGATATTCTCTTCTCCCACCACTTGCAACAACATCTACAGGATTGTTGACTGATGCCATAGGAGATAGAACCTGACGTAGTTCTTGGCATGTCTTCTGCTCTAAGGCAGGGATATTGAGTCCGAGGTCAGCTGATGCGTCGGTTGCAAGAACACCAGCCCCTCCCGTATTACTAATAATACCAATATTACGTCCTTTTGGTAGAGGTTGGTAATCAAACAGCTTGGCTATTTCTAGAAGTGTGTCAAGAGAAGGAGCTGTCACACAGCCTGCCTGCCGAATCATTCCATCGAATATTGCCGTTGAGCCTGCCAATGATCCTGTGTGGGATTGTGTTGCTCGACTGCCAGCTTCACTTCTTCCACCCTTCAACACAACAACTGGTTTCTTCTTTGCAGCCCTAGTGAGAGACTCGAAGAAAGGACGACCATCATCTACTCCCTCTACATAGACCATGATTACAGTGCTCTTTGAATCATCAGTGAAATAATCGAGGATTTCCACGAAACTGACATCGGCCGAGTTGCCAATACTAGCGAACTTGCTGAGACCGATACGTTTGGTGCGTGTGGTGTATATGAGCATACCACCAAGGGCTCCACTCTGGGAGATTAACGAGATATTGCCCCGTTCAGGCATCATAGTAAATGTGCCATTAAACAACCTGCTGTTGGAAACACCCACACAATTAGGACCAATGATTCGAACTCCTGCGTCTTGGGCAGCTTTGACTAGCTCTTCCTCAAGTTGTGCGCCCTGATCGCCTGTTTCACTGAAACCACCTGATATCACTACTGCAGCTTTGGCACCAGCTCCTTGAATCTGACTCATTAGACCTGGACAATACTTTGCTGCAACGGCAACTATGACCAAGTCTACAGGCTCTGGAAGACTGTCAAGACTTGGGTATGCCTTGACCCCAAGGACCTTTTGTCTACTACGAGTC
>JASFEL010000203.1:0-3417 GCA_050124855.1 Candidatus Thorarchaeota archaeon
CAAGATCCACCCTTAGCTGCATTGTTCATAATGATGTTTTCGCTGGGGATAACAACGGTAAGTAATCTCGCTCAAAGGCGATTCACTGACACAAGGCGGCTCAAAAGGTATCAAGCCGAAATCAAGCAACATCAGGAAATGCAGAAGGAGGCTGAAAAGACACAGAATGAGAAACTCTTGAGGAAAGTGCGCAGAAGAAAAGCCTACATCGAGAGAATTCAACGCGAGAGTATGACGGCGCGCTGTAAACCCTCGCTGATGTTCTTCATTCCCTTTCTCATTGTATTCCAATTGCTTCGAGGCTTCTACTTTGATTCTGTTGCTGGTGCAGATAGAGTCGTTGCAATCATACCATTCAGCATCCACAAGCTTCTGCCCTTCTTTGAGGGCTGGCTAGGATTTGCCCATCCGCTCGGCTTTGGCATGACCTACTTCGGTTTCTATATGATGGTTGGACTGGGTCTAGGGCAGATAATCCAGAGACTCATGGGTGTGGCCCTCACATAGAGAAACTGGCTATTTCCAGTAGTATAACATATTCCCGCCAGACTTCATAATTAGCTGAAAATCAAATCAAGCACTATAGACTTGACGCACCGCTTTCCTTAAAAGGAAAAATCCAGGGCTCCTATGAAAAGCCACTGAATACTAGTGGGTGAAATAATATGCCACGACCTGGTGAGCTAACGAGAGGACGAGCGAATCGTATTATTAGAACGCCTGGCGGCCGTCGAGTAGTCCACAGACGGAAGATCTACAGTGCTAGAGGAACATGTTCATTGACCGGCAAGAAGATGCAGCTCCCCAAGCAGGCAAAGCAGAGGAAGACTGGTAGAGCGAGTCATTCCTCCAAGAGACCAAATCGCCCTTATGGTGGCTATGCAACTCCGAGCGCAGTAAGGCGAAGAATAATACGAAAGGCGCGAGAGCAGTAAGATGAAACGCGTCATCACCATTGGTGGGCTTCACGGAACTGGAAAGAGCTCTGTTGCTGATAGAATTTCGAAGGAATTCAATCTGAGAAGGGTCTCAGCAGGCATTATTTTTCGAAGACTAGCTGAGGAGAGAGGACTGACTCTTGAGGAATTCAGTAGAGTTGCGGAACAGGATGAAGACATAGATCGCCTTCTAGATGATACGCTTAAGAAAGAAGCAGCCAAGGGGAACGTTGTGATTGATGGGCAACTGGCTGCGTGGATGGCTGGTGACGATGCAGACTTCAAAATTCAGCTCACTGCTCCACTCACCGTTCGAATAAAGAGAATCTCGGAGCGTGATGGCACCCCATATCAGTATGCCAAGCGAGAAACAGTATCTCGAGAAGGCAGTGAGAGCGCTCGGTACAAAGAATTCTACGGAGTCAATATCTCTGACCAGTCAATATATGATCTGATTTTGAGAACAGAGAGATACGACCTTGATGGAGTCGTCAAGATCCTCTCAGTAGCAATTCAGACCTTTTTCGACCAGAATGAATAGATGGCGGAAGCGCAAGGCTGATATGGTAATCAGCAGTCAAAAGCCTGTTCTCCCAGTCCATAGGAATGAGACCGCGAGGCGACTTGCGATCCCAGCTAGACCAAGGACCGGCGAGGTGTATTGACATGACTCTGTATAACGTTGGACGAGTTTGCATTAAGACAGTAGGACGAGAAACAGGTAGCTACTGTGTGATAGTGGATGAGATGGAGGGCCGTTTTGTCGTTGTGACAGGACCAAAGCATCTTAGTAGTGTGCGAAGACGCAAGTGTAACATTCGTCACTTAGAACCTCTGGAAACTGCAATTCCAATAGAAAAGGGCGCAGATGACGAAGCCGTAGAGAAGGCGCTCGGAGAGGCTGGACTGACGGATAAGTTCAGAGAGAAGATACGGCTCCCTGAGTAGACGACAATTTTAAGGGCGGCTCAATGGAGGAGAGGCAATGAAAGGCCTTCTACCAGCGGACCAGCCCCGTGAGGTCCTTTTGAAGTCAGATGACTCGACAAATCCGGATTATGGTTTCTTAGATATTGAAAATCTCCCTATAGAACATTTGTTGGAAAACGGTGTTATTTCACTCGACAAACCAGCTGGACCGACAAGTCACGAAGTTGCGACGTGGGTACGGAAAATCTTGGGTTCAGAACGTGTAGGTCATGGAGGCACACTTGACCCAGGAGTCACAGGGATTCTCCCCACTGGTGTTGGAAATGCTACAAAGGTGATGCAGGCGCTCCTCCCAGCAGGAAAGGAGTATGTTTGTGTGATGGAACTACACCATTTAGCCGATGAAACTGAAATCAGACAAATTGTTGAGGAGTTTACAGGCAAAATCTACCAGAAACCTCCACTGCGATCAGCTGTCAAGAGAGTTCTCCGAGTAAGAGAGATCTACTACAGTGACATCATGGAGATCAAGGGAAGACTGGTCCTATTCAGAGTGGGTTGTGAGGCAGGGACATATATTCGCAAGCTTTGCTCTGACATCGGAGAGGCATTAGGTGTTGGCGGGCATATGAGAGAGCTCAGACGGACCCGTGTGGGCCCGTTTCGAGAGGATGAGCATCTTTGTTCCCTCTACGACCTCAAGGATGCATATGAGTTCTGGAAAGATGACGGCGATGAAGCTGATCTTCGCAAGTTTGTTTTGCCAATTGAATTTGCTTTGAGCCATCTCCCGTCCATCTCAGTACGGGATAGTGCAGTAGACGCAATATGCCACGGTGCAAACCTAGCAGCCAGCGGCATCGTCAGTTTAAGCTCGGGGATGAAAAAGGATGACATAGTTCTACTAAAGTCTCTGAAAGGAGAGGCTATAGGAATCGGTAGCAGTAGTGGGACTTCTGATGCAATTTTCAAGGCAAAGAGTGGAATCGTAGCCAAAACTGAGCGGGTATTCATGGAGAGAGGCCGATATCCGTCCATGTGGAAGAAAAGGTCAACTGAAGATTAGGTTCAAACAGGTCCTAGACCATCCTTTTATGAGAACTCGTGTATAATTGTCATGTGGCTCTGGAGCGAAAGAGCGACTGACGGTACTTGTCCTTGGACAAGAGCTGAGGAAGTTCCCGACTGCAAGTCGACGCCGGTCCCGTTTACGCGGGGAGGTGAGAACCTCGCTCTGGAAACAGAAACGATACCCCCAGCTCAGATTTGACGATGATACAGCACTTCAAGCTGTTGAGGACTGGTCTGGAATGGTTGAAACGGTCCATCACCGGGCAGCAATCTCAAGATTTTGCCGTTGATTGTCGACTGGAGGCAAAGGGTGGAGAGCTTAGTCTGATGTCGCGAGACTCCAACTCGGTGACGAGATGGGGTGGAACAGAATCGGGGCTATTCTTCGGACCAGAGCCACCTCAGTCATTTCTATCCAGCTTTTGATGCTCTCTCATTATCTCAGTTTGAACCTTTACAACCTCAGAACTATTGGTAC
>JASFEL010000204.1:0-3393 GCA_050124855.1 Candidatus Thorarchaeota archaeon
CGCTAGGAATCGACATGGACAGGCTGGAGATAATCAAGAACAGCATGTATCAATACTTCGGCTATGGTGGTGTTGACGACTCTGGTTATTCATACATGATGACCTACGTTGATCTAATGACCGCCAGCGAAGGTGAGACTGCTATGCCATTGTTCCTTGACCGACTTGCCACCCTTGGCGGGTTCATGGACTTGGCAGATTCACCTGATTGGCCGCTCCTCATGACATCAGCTGTCGAGGCGTTTATGCCATACCACATCCTACCATTCTACGATTACTCTTCCAGCTTCGTAGGCAACTTCCTTGCTGGTACCGGTGATATCTATATCAGAGCCGACGCATCTCACACTGACCTCGTTGAAGATGTCCAAGGTGGAGTAGTATGCTACGTTGGTTTCAACGAGCCTGGTGTTGTTGATGCAGTTATTGGTGACGAAACGTATTCGCTGAAGGATCATGTTGGATACACTGGCAACATCCAGAGTAAGATGTACCAAGAGCCGTCATCCAACTCGATTTCAGCCATCATAGGTGCCTCACCCGGCTCATTGACAATTCCTGAGCTGCCAGCTTCGTGGATTAGTCTTGACGATAGCTTTGAGATACCAACCAACATTTCATTGGAACCATATCTCTACATAGAGGAGAACACAACCCTTGGTGATGCGCTCAGGGAGATTCTGTCTGTTCTCCCCAAGGGCATGGCACTTCAGCTAAACGATGCCATGATGGATTTCAACATGACAGACATAGAAGACGGAGTCAACATGGTGATAGATGCCATTTGGGGTGGCCCAGCTGGTTATTTAGACATCAAGACACTTATCCTCAGCCTTGATCTCTCTGACCCAGCTGTATTTCCTGCCACTCCAATTGAGGAGATTAACTTTGATCTTCTTGCTGAGATAATGGCACAGGCAGGCATGAATCCGGATGCTCTCATTTCCAGGATTGATGAAACACTTGCTGCATCTAATCCAGTAGCAGCAATCCTTGAAGCATTCATCGATTTCTTTGATAGCTACGAACTGCTAGACATACTCGCCCCGGCCATCTTTTCTGACCCAGTTGCATTAGAGGGCTACCTCAACACTTTCATTGATGGCATTGCTGTGGTTTTGAAGGAGTTTGGAGGATTCGATCTAGCTACCGAGTTCCAAACAAAGGAGGAGATTGCCGCCTTCTTGGACGACCATTGGGAGCTTGCCTTAGGTGCACTCTGGACAGCAATGGCTGCAGATAATCTAGCAGGCATCAAGACTGCAATCGTAGACATGATGGATATGGAGAACCTAGCTGAGCAATTCATTCCTTACATGATGGCTGATCTTGGCTCATCATGGCTGGGTGGAATTGGCTTCTTGGGAGCAGCTAATGTTGATCCCGTTGCTATGACCTTTGAACCATTGAATGTGGCTGACATCACCCTGACATTTGATGCAGACCCAGACGCACTTGCTGTGGATGGTCCGTATCTAGTCGTCACTAAGGGAACAAGCAACAGGACTGTCAATGTTGGGGACATGGTTGATTTCACAATCACGGTCCATAATTACGGTTCTGAAACCGCCTACGATATTATGGTCCTGGATGGTCAGAGCTCTGGGTTCGATGGCGAACGCGAATTCACCTGGGAACGAGCCACTTTGGCTTCAGGTGCTACCTGGACTATCGAGTTCACCATAGAAGCATCTGATGGCGGACTATTCATGGACTATCCAGCTGTCTGTGCCTATTTCAACACGACACTGTCAACATTTGACCCCAACACTGCTGAAGCATGGCCAGGCACCGCTCGATACACTTGGTCAGCACCAGGCTATCAGATTCAGGTACTTGGTGGTCCTGGCGGCAACTGGTGGGAGGGTGAAATTCTTGGAATCCCAACCCTCTACGTAGCTGCTGGCGTTGGCGGCATTGCAGTAATCGGTGTTGCTATACTGCTTGTTCGACGCAGGGGTTAGATTCAACGCAACCTAGTTTACAGGTCTCGCGTCCTTTGGGGCGCGAGCACCCTCTCTCTTTTTTCTTTCAACATTTGCCAAAAACGCGCTAAGCGAAGCCTTTTATCCCAAAATCACTGGTCCCGTGCGAAGAACAGCGAGGCTTGTAGTACTCGATGTTCCAAGTCGTATGTATAGGAGTTTGCTAACATGGCTAAATGGGAATGCTTAGTTTGTGGATGGGTATACGATGAAGACGTTGGTGACCCGGACAGCGGAATTGCAGCAGGCACACTTTTTGCAGACCTTCCGGATGAATTTGTCTGCCCTATGTGCGGAGCTAGCAAAGAGGACTTCGAACAGCTATAGTGCGAACGAAGAACGGAGGGCTGAGATAGACTGCTGCTTATGGCATCTATCGCAGCCAACCTTTTCCCCGACTACTCATTTTGATGTACCTTTTTTAAAATTCCAAGTAAGATTCGGTTTCAAATCATGTCAGGCCCAATCATGTCAGCCAAATACTGTAGGTCTTCTCCTGTTTTGAGAAATATCCCTTTGTTCCCGATCCGAATGTTCTCAAGGCCTTCTTTTCGCATAGCGTTATAGCTCTCAGCCATTTCTTGAACAGTTGGTGCTCTGTAGTCTGGTGATTGAAGCTTGAAGCATGGAAAGAATGCTAGTAGCGTCATGGGAATCTTTGAATCAATCTCAGCAATCAGGTTCGCGATTTTCACGTGTTCATCAGTTTCTACAATTCCTGGGATGTAGAGAGTCAATACTTCAAGAGTAAACCCATGATTTACTATCTCTTCAACACTTGACAATATATGTGCATTCGTTGTCCCACAGAGCTTCCGATAGACATCTTCAGAATAGGCCTTTATGTCCAGCCAATATGCATCAATTCCACCCTCGGCGAAGGCTTCAAGGTTTTTTGGAGTGAGACCGTATCCATTGGTTTCGAGCAGCACCCAGAGATCGTCCGTAGCTTCTTTGATTCTCTGCGCTGCTTCGATGTAGAACTCGGATTTGCAGAGAAGGTCTCCCCCAGTAAATGCAACAATATTTCTAGCGGGGCCAAATCCCTGTGGACTCAATACAACTTGGTCTGGCCTTAGCTTGGCAGGACAACCTTCGGGACGAGTTCCGTATAGAACGCACGAACCGCAATGTCTACAGAGTCGCTCAGCATGCCAATGGGTGGCTGCTTCTCTTGGCTCCAATACGGTAACATCTTCACGGTATACCTTGGCAACATTAGCAATCTCATCAGTGGACATCCACTTTCCCGTCGCGACCTTACTGAATTCATGAGAATGACATTTGAGGCAGGTGTGATTGCAGCCGCTTTGGTAGATGGAGAGATAGTCCTCTGGACGGGACAAATGAAGCGATTTGATTCTTCGCTCATATCCTGCATCATTATGGCGTAGTGTGGCAGAGCATG
>JASFEL010000205.1:0-3392 GCA_050124855.1 Candidatus Thorarchaeota archaeon
GAGAGCCGCCATCGATGCATTTCTCGAAGCAGCTCGTCATCAAGTCGAGGTTGCTCTTATCCTCTGAATTGGGTAGTTGGTGGCGATTTTGCCAGAAAAGCTAGTTCGTGATAGGATTCCTGAGATTATCAGACAAGATGGTGGGGACCCACGAGTACGTGTTGTATCTGGAACTGAACTTGACAAGCTCATCAGATTGAAAATAGTTGAAGAAGCCCAAGAACTGTTGACTTCAGGGGAAGATGAAGAGATTGCAGATATTCTTGAAGCATTGGAGGCTCTCCTAGTTCACCGTTCTATTGACCGAGCAGCAATAGACGACGCACGGCTGAAGAAACGTGAGGAAAGAGGCGGTTTTGAGAAGGGGTTCGTTCTGGAAACATCAGAATGACATGCCCCTTTTCATACTCGGAAGTTTCGGATAAAGGTTATATTGGAAAAACCTCGCCACCAACTTTAGAATACCACCCTGTTTAGTGGTGGTTCCATATAGTGATTATGGAGAGGAATGATTTTGGCAACTGATGATGTTAAGCCTGTACCAGAGAAGCCAATACCAGAGCAGCCGATTACTCATGAGCAATCCGGAGGTTATGACCGATTCAAAGTAGATAAGTACCCTCCGAGAGATCTGCCCTATACAACTCAGTCGATATGCCCCGACCATCTCTTAGACAATGACGAGGTCCATGTGATTGATGCGACCCTCTACGAGGAAGATGGCAAAGTGATGTACAAGAAGACATGCGAAACTCATGGCGAGTTCATTGATGTTTACTGGGGTGATGCTGAGATGTTTAAGAAGGCCTCGCAATGGTGGTACAAGTCCGTAGGTCTAGATAACCCCCGAACTGAAACCGTTAAGGGCTGTCCTGAGGATTGTGGACAGTGTCCGGAGCACAAGTCCCACACTGCTCTAGCACTACTTGATGTTACTAACCGCTGCAACCTACGCTGTCCGATATGCTTTGCAGTCGCAGCTGAAGGTGGCACAGTATTTGAGCCTGAACCAGAGGAGGTACTTGAGATGTTGAAGAACCTCCGTCGTAATGAGCCTGTACCAGCTCCTGCAATCCAGTTTGCTGGTGGAGAGCCAACTGTGACCAAGCATCTTCCACAGTACATCAAGTGGGCCAAGGAGGTTGGCTTCAGGCATGTACAGATCGCGAGTAACGCCATCCGAATTGGCAAGAGCAAGGAGTACTTACAGGAGCTACGTGACGCAGGACTGTCAACTATATACATGCAGTTTGATGGAGTGACTCCTGAACCCTATATTGCAGCCAGGAACACTAACCTTCTTCCTGTGAAGCTGCAGGCAATTCAAAACGCCCGAGATGTCGGAATGGAGTCACTCGTACTAGTACCCACAGTAGTACGTGGAGTGAATGATGACCAAGTTGGCAAAATTGTGGAGTTTGCAGTGGAGAACAATGATGTTGTTCGCTGTGTCAACTTCCAGCCAGTTAGCATCACAGGTCGAATTGACTACGAAGCTAGGAAAGAGATGCGAATCACAATTCCTGATGTCATCCATCTGATTGAAGAACAGACAGGTGGAAAGATACCAGCAACTGAGTGGTTCCCTGTCCCAGCAATGATGCCTGTAGGCCGTGCGCTTGGTCTGATGAAGGATACTCCCGAATTGGAGCTCAGCACTCACTTTGCATGTGGAATGTCTACTTTCATCTGGATTAACGAAGATGGTAGCTACGAGCCAATCACAAATCTGATTGATGTGGGCAAGTTCATTGGACTACTAGAGGACATATCGAACCTTTACGCTGAACAGAAGAGAGGCGCCAGCGCCCGGGCCAAGGCAAAGCTTGCAGCTGGAATTCGTCACATCAGGAGGAAAGGCGTTCTCAAAGATCTTCTTAGCGCATTCTTGAACCGCGGAGACTACGAATCTCTCGCCAAGTTCATGCGACGAGTCATTATGATTGGAATGATGCACTTCCAAGATCCCTTCAATTTTGACTTGGAACGCGTTCAACACTGTGATGTGAACTATGCAGTTCCTGACGGAAGAATAATCCCATTCTGCACCATGAACACAATTCACAGGTCAAGGGTCGAGGACAAATTCTCTATTCCTGTCAAGGATTGGCGCGAAAAGCACAAGCCAACTCAGGTTGAGGAAGACAGTATTTCAAAGCCTTTTGAGGCATAGTCCTATTTGGATGAAGGAGTTCTGCTCCTCATCCCTCTCTTTCTTATCATGACTTTAAGAAAGCTGCATTTCCCTGTTTTCAGTCAATCTCTTAAACTTCGATACTGCTTTCATTTACAATATTCTCATCTAGTTTCCTTAGAAAGAGCAATGGGTGTATAAAAAACAACGATTAGGCGCGGTTTTCTTCTGCCCTGAAATATGACGTCTGAGTGCACTTTAACAACACTTTAAGCAGATGACGTGTCCGAATGCCGTAACTTTAATAAGTTAGCTCTGCCCTCAACTTTGAAGGCGGTGGGATGCGGGACATATCCATCGCTACAGAGAATGCAAGGCGAGCATGTGGGCTAGTTTTTCGTTACATGCCCTCAATTACGAAACTCCCCCCTCCTACCACGATTTCCCGCGTGCTCGTCACCCTTTACTCTTCTAATCCTCCAAGAGTGGTCAGATAAAATCCTTAATTAGCGCCCGAACCTTTTCGATGTCGGATGTTCAGCATGAATCAGCGGCGAGAACTCAAGTTACTTCAGGTTGATGTTTTTACAGACACGCCCTATGGCGGGAATCCTGCGGCAGTCATTCTTGCTCCCGAGAGTCTGAAAGAGAATGAGATGGCGAAGATTGCGCGGGAGCTGAATGTTCGAGAGACCGTCTTCATCTTGAAATCAAAGGTGGCTGACCACCGTTTCATATTCATAACTTCTAGAGGTGAGATTGATTTCTCAGGACATGCAACAATTGCAGCAATTCATGCACTCATTCATGAGGGTCTCGTGGAGATATACAGGGACGAGACTATGGTGAGCATTGAGACCAACGCTGGTTTACTGCAGGCCGACATTGTCAAAAATGATACTACGCGACTCCACGAAGTACAGATCACCCATCAGAAACCACAATTTCTTGACACATACGACCCAAATGACTTCAACGATGCTCTAGGAATCACTCTAGCTGATATAGACCGCTTGGTACCAATGCAGACTGTAACTACAGGAATTCCCATTCTGGTTGTACCGCTCTCCACATTGAAAGCTTTTGAGAGAGTTGTTTGTGATTTGAATAGATTGGTTGAACTCCAAAAGGGCTCTGATTTTAGTTCTCTCTGTGTCTTTACAAGAGCGACCCATGATGAGACTTCTGACGCTCAAGTCCGGCATTTTGCGCCTTCTCTTGGCGTGAACGAAGATGCAGAAAGTGGTGCTGCAGCTGC
>JASFEL010000206.1:0-3387 GCA_050124855.1 Candidatus Thorarchaeota archaeon
CCTGCACATTAAACCTTGACGACATCAGAAAAAGCAGGTGGGGAATGCTGGTGACAGAAATAGGTCCGCCACCAGCTGATGACCTCGGAGCAGATGTCGAGGTTATAGAGCAGATGTCGTATTTTCGAGGTATGACGCAGGAGGGAATGCTGCGTCAATATAGACCTCTGTCGGGCTAATTTAAACCCGTACACGTTTCTGTAGTCTATTAACCAAAAGGGGTTCCACATTCTTGACAGAAACTGTCACCTGGCTTGATGTAGGCCCCACATCTTTTACAGCGAGCGGTAGGTTGGCTTGGCCTATTCAGAACGAATCTGCCTGCATTGCGTATATTCCTGAGACCTATGGCATCACTGTAGAATTCAGTGTACCCACAGTCGGCGCAAGTGAAAGCTTCCAGAGTTGCAGTAGAAAGTCCAGGCAAGTCTATTCTCACATGGTGTTGACCATATACTCGATGAGGCCCTGCTATTCTGTCATTTCCACACTTTGGGCATTGCTTTGTTTGAATCATCCCATCTCCACTATATTAGAATCGGAAGAGTACTCTCATAACCTTTTGTGCCTGCGCTGGGGACATTAGCGCAATACTTCAGACTTTCATGAAGAATGGGCTCTCGAGATATTCTTTCAGCGCCAAAAGAAACTGCCCTGCGGGTGCACCATCCAACACTCTATGATCAACAGCACAACTTGCCATCATTGTAGAACGAATGACTATCTGGTCATCAATGACCACTGGCTTCTTCTTTATCTGGCCAAGTGCTAGAATAGCGGATTCTGGCGGGTTAATCACTGGAATAAACAGGTCGACCTGAAATGGTCCTAGATTCGAAACTGTGAATGTACTACCTGTCAGCTCTTCTGGCGTGAGGTCATTCGTCTTAGCCCTCTTTCCCATGTCCTTGGTTTCTTGGGCGATTTCTGTTATCGACTTATTGTTTGCCGATTTGACCGTGGGTACGATTAAGCCCTTCTCTGTGGCCATTGCCACTCCGATATTGATGTTCTCAAACATATGGAGTTCATTGCCTGAGAGTGTTGCATTGAACTTTGGAAACCTCTCAAGAATATCCGCCACTGCCTTCACAATGATATCATTGAATGAGACCCTAAAGCCCAGCTTCTTCTCATAGCGCTTATTGATATCTTTTCTGAGCTCGACGACCTCCGACATGTCAATCTCGGTGATCATGGTGATGTGGGGTTTCTGTGAGCTCTGAGTCATCCGACGAGCGATGGTTCTTCTTAATGGTGAGAGTGGTTCTACTTTTCTCACCCTGCTTTCATCACCAGCCGTAAAAGGAGTACTCTTGTATCCCAAGATATCCTTCTCGACAATCCTGCCTTCAGGACCGCTCCCCACAATCATTGCAAGGTCGATTCCCTGCTCTTTTGCAAGCTTCTTGGCTCTTGGTGATGCTTTGATTCTGCCGCCTGGAAGTGTTGGAGTAGGCTTGGTGGGCTTCGTTGTTGGTGTCGGTTGGGGTGAAGAAACCGGAGTTGCAGTTGGAGTGGGAGCAGCGGCAACGCCATCGATCATTTTCTTTGGTGCAACATTAGGGATGTCTTCGCCTTTCTCACCAATGATTGCGATTGGCTCACTGATTGGAATTTCATCATTCACATCACAGAGCGTCTTGAGCAGAAGGCCATCAGCTGGACTCTCCAGCTCGAACTCATTCTTCTCACCAAAAATCTCAACAACGGGTTCGCCCTTCTTGACTTTGTCACCCTCATTCTTCAACCACTTGAGTATCACCCCATACTCCATTGCGACACTCATTCTTTGCATTATCATAATAGTGGTCAAAGGTCATACCTCACACAATTTCACGGATTGCATCTGCAATACGCTTGTTATCAGGAATAAAGTATTGCTCCAAGGTTGGAGAGAATGGCACTGGAGTGTCTGGTGCATTCACCCTCTTGATGGGCGCATCAAGCCAGTCGAATGCTTCTTCTTGCACCATTGCAGCTATCTCTGCAGTGGTTGCACCAGTCTTGGTCTCCTCAGTGACAAGCACAAGTCTACCTGTCTTCTTTACGGAATCTATCAGCGTCTTCTTGTCCAAGGGCACAAGAGTTCTCGGGTCAATGACCTCAACACTGATGCCATCCTTTGTGAGCTCTTCTGCGACCTCTAGAGCCTTGTGAACCATGAAGAATGTCCCCCAGACTGTCACGTCTGCGCCTTCACGACGAACTTTCGCTTCACCAAATGGGATCAGGTATTCTTCTTCAGGTACCTCTTCTTTTCTATCATAGACGAGTTTGTGCTCGAAGAACATAACTGGGTCGGGGTCTCTGATTGCAGTCTTGATAAGCCCCTTCACATCGTATGCAAAAGCCGGTACTGCGATTTTCAGACCTGGTGTGTGCATAAACCAAGCCTCTAGGCTTTGTGAGTGATGGGATGCGATATTCTTGCCGCCTCCGAACACTGATCGCAGTACAAGCGGAACGGAAGTCTGCCCGCCAAACATGTATCTCATCTTAGCTGCTTGGTTGCATACTTGGTCCATGGCTAATGAAATAAGGTCTCCAAACATGATCTCTGCAACTGGACGCATTCCAGTGATAGCAGCTCCAACAGCAGCGCCTGCGATAGCGTTCTCAGAGATTGGTGTATCTCTCACACGTTCTTCTCCGAACTCTTCTGCCAAGCCCTTTGTCACCTTGAAAGCACCTCCCCAGTTGAGGCCCACATCCTCTCCCATGATGAAGACGTTGTCATCCCTGACCATTTCTTCCCTGAGACCCTGCTTGAGCGCATCTCTGTATGTAATCTCAGCCATCTAGATCGCCTCCTTAAAGACATCATCGAGAGCTTCCTCAGGAGCGGGATGTTCCGATTTTATTGCGAAATCGCCAGCTTTGTCCACAGCCTTCTGCAATTTCTTTCGAATGCTCTCTGCCTGTTTTTCTGTGAGTGCTTTCTGCTCAAGTGCAATATCCTTGATTATCTCAACTGCATCTCGTCCCATCCAATGGTCGACTTCATCCTGAGGGCGATACTTTGCCGGGTCAAATCGAGAGTGCCCTCTCATCCTGTATGTCTTGCATTCGATAAGACTGGGACCTCCACCCTTTCTTGCTCTCTTTACTGCCTCGACAGTAGCTTCATAGACCTCTACTGCATTATTGCCATCGACAACTACAGATGGAGTGCAATATGCTTCTCCTCGGTCTGCGATGTTTTGGCTTGGGCATGTTAGTTTGATAGGTGTGCCCATAGCATACAAATTGTTCTCCACAATCCAGATCAAAGGCAGCTGCCAGATTGCAGCCATATTCAGAGATTCACCAAAGGTACCATTGTTGGAAGCGCCATCCCCGAAGAAGCATGCTACGACTTCGTCGGTCTTTCTCATCTGTGCTGAC
>JASFEL010000207.1:0-3380 GCA_050124855.1 Candidatus Thorarchaeota archaeon
TCCTCCATCTCCTGGCACTATTATGCCTCGCCCATTCTCTTTGACCAAGAAGAACTCGAGTTCAGACCCAACTCGCAAATCAAAGCCTGCTTCTCTGGATGCTCTGTCGATTCTGGACAAGACAGCAGAAGGGTCTCTTGGATGGGGGTCACCTGAGAAATCATGGACCCCGCATACCAAGATTCCCACTTCTTTATCCCAAGGAAGGAGGATTGGTCGAGATGACCGTGGTTTCAATAGGAGATCAGAGCTATTGACCGACGCATATCCGGGAACTGAGGAACCATCAAAGTAGATGCCCTCTGTCATGACTTCATCCAAGTCCTCGTATGCAATCTCTATGCTCTTTGTAGCTCCCAAGACTGTTGTGAACAACAGCCTCAGGAAGTCTGGTCGGTCATGTGTTTCTCGCATTCATACTCTGAGGAAAACATTAGTATAAGGATTTGCCGAGAAAAGCAGAAAGTATTTCTACTTTCTTCTGTAGAATCTATCCATGTCCGAAGATATTGCGGAAAAAATAGACAAAACCGACATACAGATTCTCGAGCTTCTACAACAAGATGGTAGAATGAGTGTATCAGATATTTCCAAGAAGGTTGGGAAGGGGATTTCTACAGTTCATGCTCGCATCGGGAACTTGAGGAAAAAGGGGATCATTGACCAATTTACTGCAGTCCTAAATCCTGAGAAGCTTGGCCGTCCTACTTTAGCTCTCATCCTCATTACTATCCGCTATCGGGTGCCAGGAAGCAGAAAGGTCATTTCTCAGCGTGAGTTCTGTGAAGAAATAGCTCAAAATCCGTTCGTACAGGAGGTCCATGTTCTGAGTGGTGAATTCGATGTGCTTCTGAAAGTGAGGGCGAAGGATGTTCATGAGATGAACAATTTCATCGTTGACTCACTTCGCGAGATGCCAGCAGTGGAACGGACTCTAACCATGTTCGCCATGGATACATATCTTGATACTCTGATGCTCAGAAGCCTCCGAAGCCCTCAATGTACACAAACGGGGACTGATGTACATAAATGGTCAACTTTATAAAGGAATGATGCGCGCGATGGATAACCCTTTCCATAGGATGTGAAACGATGAGCGTGCGTTATTGCCAATGGATCGCGGGCCGAGAGAGGCCCACCTAGCAAACATTCCATATATCGCACACTCAACGCTAGCACCGACTTGTTTTCTTGGTTTTGCTGACTCATTGTCATTCAGACTGTGTCAGCAGCTTCCTCGCCAAAATCAGGGGAGAGGGCCATTTGACATAACTAATAATGGAGAGTATAGAGTTGACTAGAAAAGCTAGTAGAGTCCTACTGGACCTAGATGAAGTACCGAAAAACTACGTCAACATCTTGCCTCACCTCAAAGAACCCCTGGCCCCTCCCCTGCACCCAGGGACTGGAGAACCTATCGGTCCAGATGCGCTGATGGCCATCTTTGCCGTTGAGTGTGTGAAGCAGGAAATGACGATGGAAAAAACTGTGCCGATACCTGATGAAGTCCGAGAGGCTTACCAGATGTACGGTCGCCCTACTCCGCTTCAGAGAGCGGTTGGACTAGAGGCCGCCTTGAACACCCCGGCGCGAATCTATTACAAACGTGAGGATGCTTCGCCCACAGGTAGCCACAAGCTCAATACCGCGATAGCACAAGCATACTATGCACGAGAAGAGGGTGTTAAGAGATTAGCTACTGAGACTGGTGCAGGTCAATGGGGAAGCGCTGTTTCCCTGTCGTGTGCTCACTTCGGGCTAGAAGCAATGGTGTATATGGTTCGAGTAAGCTTGGAGCAGAAAGGCTACCGTGGTACCATGATGAGGTCCTATGGGGCTGAGATAGTTGGAAGCCCATCTGAAAAAACTGAATTTGGGAGAAAGATAAAGGCCGAGCGGCCTGACCATCCAGGCACACTGGGCATCGCGATAAGCGAGGCTCTTGAAGATACGGCTAATAATGAGGATACAAAGTACACAATCGGGTCCGTGCTAAACCATGTTCTGCTTCATCAGTCAGTCATCGGACAAGAAACAATGCTCCAACTTGAGAAGGATGACCAGATGCCTGATGCAATGATTGGGTGCGTTGGAGGCGGAAGCAACTTCGCAGGAATGGTCTACCCCTTCATTGCAGACGGTCGATTTGAAACAACCGAGTTCATAGGCGTGGAGCCAACTGCATGTCCGTCCATGACGAAAGGCGAATACAAGTATGACTTTGGTGACACTGCAGGGATGACTCCCATGATCAAGATGCACAGTCTGGGCAAAGACTTTACACCGCCCCCAATCCATGCTGGCGGATTGAGATATCACGGAGTCGCGCCTACTATAAGCGCACTTCTAATTGAGGGTCGGATTCGCGCAGTTTCATATGATCAAATTCCTGTTCTAGAGTCCGCGCTTTTCTTTGCGAAGGCTGAGGGCGTTATCCCTGCTCCGGAGTCTGCCTTTGCAGTCAAGGCTACTATTGATGCAGCACGTGATGCCAAGAAGGCTGGCAAAGAACGCGTCATAGTGTTCAACCTTTCCGGCCATGGGCATTTTGACATGGGCGCCTATGGAGCGCTAATGGACGGTGAACTCGCACCTAATGGTGTTGTAACAATTTCAAAGAGTAAAGCTTCAGAAGAACAACCAGCGTGATTGATATCTCCTATCAGGTCTCCCTCGGTCTGCTCAATGCATTCCGGGGTGAGACCTATTCCACTCTTTTTTCTTCAGCCATTCTCAGTGCAGCAGAAACCCTGCTCATCAACTGAGGAAGAGTAGGTGTTGTCCCCACAAAGGACAGTCTATTGTTTATTGAGATGATTGGTGCAGTGGAGCCAATAAACATAGAGAACTTCTGATGGTCCAAGACAGTATTGTCCCCACTGCCTCTCAATGCCGCATTGAGCCAGGTTCTTGCTTCTTCGGAATCCTCATTCGTGTCATACTTGGCATATCGAAGACATACGCTTTCTCCAAACTTGTCTTTGACCTTCTGCAGCATCGCGGTGATCTTATCAGTGGGGTCCTTGGGAGCCAATGAAATAACTACGATATCGTCATCGACCTTCTCGGTTGAGACAGGAACTGGAGGAGTTGGATCACCACATGCATCATCCTCCACAGCAGGATCCTCTTCGATAACACCAATCCCCGGAATTGGTGGAAACACAGTTATCGTGACTTCGTCAAGGCACTCCTCTTTCATGGCCGTGTCAATAAGCGGACTTGATTTATCTGTATTGATATCGCTAGAACAGGTACGATGAACAACGCTTCTGTTCCAACTCCTGAAGATGTGCTCAAGAGCGAATCTTCCGTGTATCTAGCGACTAGCGAAGCTGGGGTTCCACCTGTCCGACCTGTCACGATAGTCAACACAGGGG
>JASFEL010000208.1:0-3377 GCA_050124855.1 Candidatus Thorarchaeota archaeon
TAATATATCACGAGTGACATCTACTTGGACCTGGGCAATCTCATTGCCAGTTCCACCAATATGACATCGGTCCGTTTCACAGGCGGCAATCATCACTGTGCTAGCCCCGTGTTCAAAGGCTTTCAGGATATCAATGATAGAAACTCTTCCTGCACAGGGCACTGGAATCAACCGAGAACTAGCAGGATATTCCATCTTTCGTGTACCAACAATATCTATCGTTGAAACAGAACATTCCTCGCAATAGAAGCAAACAGTGATTGGATATTCAGAGTCAGCTTCGCTAAGAACTGCTTCTATTTCTGACCAGAGCTGTGAGTTTGATAGGAAATTGAGTTGTGTCGCTCCGGAGGGGCACAGGCTTTGACAGACACCACAAGAATGGCAATTCAAAGTGTCTATTGCTGCTTTGAAGAGAATCTTTTGTGCTTCGTCTTCTTCCTCTGCATCTATCTGTTCTATCATTAGAGGAACGCCGCGGGGACATTGCTGTGCACAAAGACTGCAACCTACACAGTCATCGACATTAAGGACTGCACCCCGCGCAACCTTCTCGATTTTACCTCCCTGAAGCTCGTTATGTAGGACAAGTGCTGCAGCTTGAGCATCTGTGACTGCTTCAAAGACAAATTGCGGTCGTGTGATTGCACCTACTGCAACTACGCCACGTCTGCGTGTTTCAGTTCGTCTTAGCTTGCCATAGAGCTCTTTGACATGGCCATCTTCCTCAAGTGCATAACCAAGCGTTTCAGACAGCTCGGCTATACCATCTGACGGAAGAATTGCAGAGGAGAGAACTACAAGATCAGGGGTGCTTTCCAGATATTGGTTAAGAAGTGAGTCATAGATACGAACATGAGTTTCATCGTCAATCTCCCAGACCATGCTGACTCTGCCACGTATGTAATCAACTCCCCGTTCTCTTGACTCCTTGTATATCATCTCATTCTCAAATGGCACACGAATGTCCATGTATACAACCTGTACGTTTGCATCAGGATTCCTCTCAAGAATCTCTAATGAGTTATCAATTGCAAATGTGCAACAGAGTTTGCTACAGTCACGTTTGTAGTCCTCTGACCTACTGCCAACACACTGAACCATTACTACCTCATTCACGGGTTTTCCGTCTGAAGGACGTGTCATGTTACCTTCTGTCAGCATGCGAGAGAGCTCGAGCTGTGTCACTACATTCGGATTCTTCCCATAATGATACTCATCCATCATGGTTGGTTTGAACTCTTGGAATCCTGTTGCTAGCACTACTGCTGAAGTCAGCAAAGTCTTCTCGTCTTCATCATCAGGAATGTTATAATGAAGGGTGAAACAGCCCAACTCGCCCTCAACAAACTTCACAGTTGTGTCTGTCATCACATCGATGTTCTTGTCGTTCTCAATAGCGCTGAGCCGGCCACTGAAGACCTCTTTTCCAGACTTGCCAGTAGGAGCGACAACTGGTAATTGAACAACATGACCCCCAACGCTTGATTCACGTTCCATCAGGACTACATGATAACCTAAGTTAGAAAGACTGAGCGCGGTTTCGACTCCAGCAATCCCACCCCCAATCACTGTCACATGGGCTGGGACTTCTTTCACTTCAGAAACAATGGATGTTGAATCAGCGGAACGTGCCAATGCACCCCTTATCATGTCCAGTGATTTCTTGGATGCCTCGGAAGAATCATTGTGGACCCATGCAGAATGCTCGCGGATGTTCACATATGTGATTCTTGAGGTGTCCTTACCAAGGGACTGAAGATACTGATCAATACGAGGCTGTATCTTCTGACTGGTGCAAGCCGCGATCACAAGTCTGGCTTCATTCTCATCTATCAGTTTAGCTATGGCTTCAAGTCCGGAATCTTGGCAGACAAGGTCGTGTTTAGTTACCGAACCAGCCAAGGCTAGCTTTTTGACTTCTGTTTCGAGGAATTCGTAGTCCAGCTTCAGCTGGCTTCCGCATGTGCAGAGGAGAACTGGTGATTTATTGCTCACGATTCATCACTTCCTCCCCTGGAGTATCTTGCTCACTACAGCTCTTGCTTGATTGACACTCTCGGGAACTTCTGCTGGACCCAATGCGCCTCCGCAAGCATAGACATGGTCTCCTGCCACTACCTCATTCTCAGAAGCAGGGTCAGCAGGCCCCACATAGCCGCTTGCTGAATTCAGCCCTAGTGAGCTTAGAAGCTCATCACCGCCTTCTGGAGGTTCCAATGCGGATGAAAGCACAAGAAGATCCACAGCGAATTTGAGATACTTGTTTAGTAGCGAGTCATAGACATAGACATCCAATGTACCATCCTTATGGCTTTCCACTCGACTCACTCTGCCCCGTACGAACTCGACTCCAGCGTCACGTGTATCACGGTAATATCTCTCATGGCGGTCGTAGGTGCGAATATCCATGTAGACAACACTTACTCTAGAATTGTTGCGCTCGCTGGCTATGATGCTCGCATGTTTCAGAGCAAAGACACAACATATCTTGGAACAGAATGGGTAGTAATTCTCGTCCCTACTGCCTACACACTGAATCATCATCACATTCTTGACTTGAGCCCCATCTGAAGGGCGTATTAACGCTCCAGCGGACGCTCCATTTGGATCGAGTATCTGTGCAAGCTCAAGCTGTGTAATGACGTTGGGTAGTTTCCCATAGCCATATTCGTCCACCGCTGATGGCTTCATCTCATGATAACCAGTTGCAATGACAATATCTGAAACTGTGATTGTTTCTTCAGTTTGAGTGGCACTGAGATTGATTGCTCGTGTTGGACACTCCTCCTCAGCCTTCTTAGCTCCTTCATCTGTCTTCTCAGGATTATAGCTCACAGCCTGCGGTTGACAATGGGGCGATGCCAAATGAAATGCCTCTGAAACATCAATGCAAAGACCACATAGAGTGCATTTCCTTGGGTCCACATACTGGGGACCGAGTTCAAGACTGACTGAAAACTTGCCGGGCGTCCCAGATATTCCTTTCACCCTTGTATCGGTCTTGAGGTCGATATTGGGCTGGTCAATCATTGCACTCCGGTAGAAGCACTTTCGGATACCCGGACGCCATCGATTGCCCTCGAAACAATAGAAACAGTCGTCGGTGGGAAATGCTTTGTATAAGTCAAGCGCGTTGCCACCAATAGTTGTTTTTCTATCTATTAAAATAGTCTTGACCCCGTTATCAGCCAGCTGCACTGCTGCTGTCATTCCTGCTACGCCGGCACCTATGACTAGGACTGGACCAATCAATGCTATGGTCACCTCAACCGGACAGATGGTCTAGGATAGGGTCAGCGGGGACACGGTTCATGCTGAGACCGATCTCTTCCTCATTCATGCCCATTGCCAATGCTAAAATCTGTGGATACAGA
>JASFEL010000209.1:0-3374 GCA_050124855.1 Candidatus Thorarchaeota archaeon
GTGCCTCATCGTCCAGGTTGTGTCCAGTCACGACAACATCCGCTGCTAATTCCTTCGCTGTTGTGTTTATAGCTCTTCTTCTCAGCACACCACAGTATGAACATGCACCTACAGAATTCTCACCACGACCAGTAACAATCTCGTCCAGTGACTGGCCAAAGAGGCTTGAAAAGTTGCGCACTTCAAGTTTTAGGCCCAGATTGCTCGTTAGATCCTTTGCAGCCTCAAGAGCTTTGTCGCGGTAGCCTCGTATTCCCTCATCAATCGTAATCGGAACCAGCTCAACATTAGGAAAATTCTGTTCGATTCGAAATAGGGCATCTAATAGAACCGTACTGTCCTTTCCCCCTGAGACAGCGACCGCTATTCGATCGTCTTCACGTAGCATCTTCTCGCGGTTTATGGTTCGTCGTACTCTTTGTAGTGTGGTAGATATCAGACAAGCTTTGCAAAGCTTCTCTGCAGTATACCTTCGGAGATATACCGCTGGTTTTCCACACTTCGAGCACTTAATGGACATAGATGAGTACTCCTAGCAGACTGTGACTAGAATTGCAGTTAAAGACTCTCATCTAGAGGCAGGCTGCTATGACGCTGTATGATGAACTAGCTCATCTAATGGTGATACCTGTGAGCCGCGGGCTATGAGAGGGTATGATTCAGGCTTTGGTCTTTTCAGGCCTTTTTGTGGTCTTGTCCTTAGGTTCTTCTACTACATGGAGCTTGGTAGCTTGAATCGCAGCCTTTGATACTCTGAAGTTAGTCGCATGTGCTATGTCATCCACTGTCTTGTGCCATTCTGCTGGTGAGAGGGCACCGTGAATATCTCGGAGGGCTTCGCCTAGGCGCTCAACACGAGCAAGGCACTCCACTCGATCACTTGAAAGTCGCTTCTCATCAAAGAAGAGCAAAGCGTGTCCTTTGAGGGCTTCCCAGTCAATATCAGAACTGGATTGGAGAAGCAGCTTCAATCTTGCGAGTGGCTCGGTCCAAGAACCTGGGAGAAACATAGTGAGGTAGTCAGTAAGTGCCTTACGTGCCTTCTCACGGACATTCTGCATTGTACCTATCTGTGCAGTAATCATATTGCATCGGTGAATTGTCCAAATGGGCCCTTTTTAGGTCCGATATTAGGATTCTACATCAAGATTGCCTTGTATGGCCTGTTAGAATATCCCCTTGCCCAAGACCAGACTGAGGATTATGCTGCCGAGTAGAATAGTGATAGAGAGTATTCGTGCTGGCCACATCACATACTTGATCTTCTTTTCATCGTCAGTGACAAGCCTCAACGCGTTACTAAGTAGCTTGTCCCCATCAAATGCAGGTATTGGAAGAAGATTGAGCAATCCAATGGAAACTAGAATGATCCACAGCCAGAGTAAGACCTGCTGCATGTGAAACACTGTAAGCGGTGTGAATATCAAATCCCAGCCGGGTTTTGGCTCCCAGTAGTCTGCACCAAAGATTCCGATATAGCCAAGCGACGCATTGGCAGGACTTTCACCAAGCATTATCGTCGTGTCATTTGATAACGGGTTCGTGGTATATATCGTTAGCAATGATCCAGATGATGTATTGGCCATGAAGTTTCCAACATCAACCCATGTTTCTATTGTTGTGTCATTGAGACCTACTATGACATCACCAATCTGAAGAGCCGCTGCCCCCGGTGAATCAGCCTGCGTCTCATAGATGTATGCGCCGTTTGGTTGGTTATAGGCAATTGACGCTATTGGATTGAAATTGGCTATCAGTACAAAGACGATGAGCCCCGTGATTAGGTTGGCAAAGGACCCGGCTGCCAACAGACGCATTCTCGCCTTTGGCTCAACTTGATTAAATGTTTCTTCATCGGGTTCAACAAATCCTCCAAAGATTACATAGAAGAAAAGAAGGCCTGAGCTCTTAATGGGAATATCATCTCGGGATGATGCCAGTCCATGTGCAAATTCATGGGTGATGAGAGTCACGGCGAGACCGATTAGCATGTATATCAATGGGAGACCCGTGATTGTGACACCAGGGATGATTGGTACAACTCCACCCGCTTGAGCTGGTTGGGTGAAAAACTTGAGGAAATTATCAAGAAAGATATAGAAACCGAAGAGCATTCCTCCAAAACCCACAACAATACCTACGTTCCAGAATGCACGAGGGAACTTCTTTCCCCACTTAGTGAGGAACGCATTCAGTCGTTCTGTCTTAATGAGAAGGAAGAAAGGTGTGTTAGCCTCAAAGCCCCTTTCGTTGAGCCTATCAAAGCCGATAAACTGAGCGAGGACATAGACGAGAATCCAAATAGCAGCTGCAATTGCTAGAAATACGATGGGATCCATGCTGTTCAAGTCTCGTGCGGTGGTTCTTTGGGTCAGGAAGAGTGCATGTTATAATGGTTGTGTCCTAGGCTAATGGTCACGACATCAAATTGCAGCTAGCTTTTCCCTGGGTTCGACCACAATCCTCATAAAGTGATTCACTCTGGCTACGCCGCCGAACAGGCCCTAGGACCACCTAGTATAGTTTCAAGGTAGGCGAATAGTTAGTTGCCATTCAAGCTAGTAATTTCCGACCCCGAAGAAGGAAAGGCCATCCAATACGAACTGGATGATGCCAAGACCAATGCATTAGTTGGCAAAATGGTGGGTGATATTGTGGAAGGTGATGTGCTCGGTCTCCCCGGATACAAGTTGAAGATAACTGGGGGAAGTGACGCGTCAGGTTTTCCAATACGTCCAGATGTTCATGGTAGTGGAAAGAAACGAATTTTGATCAAAGGGCCACCGGGATTTAAGTCCAACAGAAAGGGAATGGCTAAGAGAAAGACTGTTCGAGGTAGAGAACTTAGCCTGGGTATATCTCAGGTCAACATGAGAATCGAAGAGAAAGGGAGTACCCCACTCGAAGAACTCGTGATGAAGGCTGCATAACAGGTTTTCCTGTGGGTCAACCACAGACTTCTTAAACCTCAGCCAGATGCTTTTTCTCGCAGCATTGGAGTGATACATCGGTGTATGAAGGACAGTCCGAGATAAGCATTGGCACACTGGGTCATGTCGACCATGGAAAGACGACCCTTGTGGAGTACCTCACTGGAGAGTGGACAGACCGCCATTCAGACGAGGTACGACGAGGAATCTCAATCAGGCTTGGGTATGCAGCGACCACGCTTATGAAGTGTAAAAAATGTCCTGACCCGGAATCATACACAACGTCCCACATAGCAAAGGATGGAAAGTGTCCGAAGTGCCAGGGAGAACTAGAAGCACTTCGAGAGATATCGTTTGTAGACAGTCCTGGTCACGAATCCTTGATGGCTACCTGTCTAAGCGGAGCAAGTCTCATGGACGGAGCAATCCTCGTGATAGCAGCCA
>JASFEL010000210.1:0-3372 GCA_050124855.1 Candidatus Thorarchaeota archaeon
TGCCTATGATGATAATTAACGCGACAGCCATCACACTTCTGTTACTTGAACTCATATTTCACTCTCTTCTCCTAACATGTTAGTTTTGGAGTATCAAATGTTAGCATATAGTGCTCACATTTAGACATGCCCCACATGTGAAACACTCACTAAAAAAGGCGTCGTAACCTCTATTATTCAGCTATTCGAAGTTTCAGTTAGATGCCCCAAAGAATAGGAAATGACGATTTGGAGCATGCATCAATAGAGGCGTGCCCAATCTAACTGTCTACTATATACAGGATTACCTTTAAATCGACACCATCTGGGCTATTAGTTACCTTGAAGAGAATCCACAATCAGAACCCACTTGTGCTATGTTTTCTGGGAGGAATGTTGATGATCTCCTCCGGAGCAAGCGGAGCAATCGGAACTCTTGCTGAACTAGGTCCCCATTTAGGCGATCTTTTTGGAGCAGATTTCGTCCTCACTTTTGATATCATTATGGGCATTCTCAGTGGTTTGACCTTTATCGGTGGTGTTGGTGTGATTATTGGGGGTCTGATTCTGACAACTCGCCGCTATCAGTTTGGTCGATTTTTAGTTCTACTCTGTATCGTAATGGGTGTAGCAGGTCTTGTCATGAGTCTTGTTCAGCTATTAATGGTGGGAACTCTTGTGATGGGACTACCAGTTCAATTAGCCCAATCGATCGGTTGGTTAGGTGCCATCTTCTCCTTGATTGCCCAGACAATTGCTGAGCAGCCGTCAATGATTCTCTCAGAATGAATCTGTCATACATCCAGAACTGAAACAGAAGCTTCAAGCAATTTGGCTGCTTGAATGCACTCGCGAAGAATTCCTGACTTATCCTGGTCCATTGGTGCGAAGCACGAAACAAACCAGACTCCCTTCCCTGTGCCCACAATGAGGCTGATTGCTCCTTCCGGATTTATTGCGACAAAACCATTGTTCTCTGCCATGGCGGTCAGGAAAGAGATTTGCTTCACATTGAAATTGCTGGTCCCGCCATTCCATGCGCTGAGTATCGTGTGGAGGTCCTGCATATCAAGTTTCATATTATCAGTTGCATAGGCAACCTTTCCTTCATATGAGAATACAGAGGAACCAATAATTCCTTCATAGTTGGACATAGCGATATCGACAGTTCTCTTTATGCGCATGACCATTCTGATATCCCAGAATGAAACTGCTCTAATGATAGAAATAGGTTTGTGGCGTGTCTTAATCATTGATGAAGAATCTAGTTAGGATCTGCAAACATCATTGCTTTTGCTAGAAGCAGAGTTCTAGAATGGAGTTCATCATTCGAGACATGGGAAGTGAAATGGCCATCCTGAATTGACATTCCATGCCTTAAGGCGATGCTGTCAAGATTTTCGCCTTCCACTTTGGATGACACTAGTCGATAGTTGAACCACTCTCCGCCTAGTCCCTTGATGCTACAGCTCACATCGATATGATTACCACCTTCAAGCATCACTCTGAATTTCTTGCCAATTGACTGCCTAATTATCGTATCAGGACCAAGAATTCCTCTTAATACTCCCAAAGTGTATATTGCAGCCGGACTGGGGAGAAATGCCCAAGTCCAGACGCTATAGGCTAGCACCATCAAGCCCAGCGCCAGAAAGAATGCTATGGTGTTGAATGAAGCTACTACCTCAAACCCTTGAATCCATCCACGTGGGAACCAATCAGGCGGAGGTAAGTCAATAATCCCTGGAGAATAGAAGAGATAGAAAGTTACAGTGCCAGCTATAAGGAGTGCAGAGAAAGCAATCTTCTTTCTCTCCTTGTAGAGCGTTCGTGCTTTCATGAGCAGCTGGTCCATTACTCTTCCTCCATGGCTTTCAGGTAAAGGCTCTTCGCCTCTTTTCCGTAAGCTCGACACATGTCAACAAGCACTCCCAAGAGGGGGTGCTCATTGTTGATTCTGATGGAGTACAACTTTGGTGTGAGCTGGTCAATCAAAATCATCTTGTCTTCCTGAAGATGTGCAAGCACACCCCGATAGAGGGATCTTGATTTCCCGCTGTACCCTATCAGACGGCTGAGTTGGACTCCACTAACACTCCGGGGGTATATGTGTCCCAGCGCCAAGAGGATTGCCCTTCTGGTGTCGTTGAGTGAAGACATAAGCTGGAGAAGTTCATATACGGAACGTTGTGTGTCTTCTTCTGCCATAGTAATCATGTCTTCCTTAGCTCATCTACTTGCTTGTGTCGCCCTTTACACAACGTTAAGTCGCTGAGATGCCGCGATCTAAATTGCAACTCCAGGCTAGACGTTAAGACGCCATTGCTACCTCAATATATCTTTCTTTCCTAATTTCGAATTGACTGCACCCTACAGAAGTTAATAAGAAATCAATAGATTATAGGTCCAGAACCTTGTATTCGTCTGGAGGTTTATTCAGATTATGGCTTTCGGAAGCAAATACTTCGGCTGGCTGTCAGCTATGGCGATTGTTCTCGCTGGTGGCTGGTTCCTTTTGCCGGCTGGGTATGATACCCTGATTCAGTGGATGGCTCCACAACTCGGCAACTATGTGAGGCCAACTCTGGTCATGGTCAATGTTTTACTTGTCAACCCAATGACCAATATCATGATGATCGCAATATGGGGTGCAGCAGGATTCCTGGGTGGTGTGCTAGCTGGTACCAAGAAGGGCGCATTCGTGGTCGGATTTATGACCTGGCTCTTCTGTCTAGGTATCGCTGGGTTCTGTGTCATACAGATGTTCATGACTGGACTCGACCTGGGTACATTGCCTCCCATTCCGCCCGGTTCTTCAATTGTAGACATACTTGGCATTCCGTTGATCCAAGATGTCATTGGTGGGATTCTTCCCATGATAGCAGGCATGGCGGGTGGAGGTATGGACATCTTCTCAATGATTCTCCCACTTGTCATGTGGGTTGTTGTCCCAATTGTCGTGGTCATTGTAGCTGGAATAGTTGGCGCAATGGTCCGCCCAAAGGAGTGAATGAAAAATGAAGCACGTTTACAAACACGCATTTATAATTGCGTTAATGGGATTCCTATTGGTTTCTCCAGCAGTGGCGGCTACTGTCTTCAATGATAGCTACAGCCCGGCACAGGATGTCGAAATTGGTGATCTTCTTAGTACCATCCTAGAGCACGGTGCAGAGCTTGTCTTGGCCAATATCGACGAAGAGGGTGCACCACAGGTGATCTATGGGCAACTAGGAATACCATCAGAGACTCTTGGTGTTACTACCGGAGGGGTCCTATCCGATATGTATACCGGATGCATTGCAATGGTCCTAGTGGCTACTTATGGTGAGATGCTGGAGTACATCTTTGAGCTCCTCGGCACAGGTTTCCTAGGAGGAAACGAGTCAGATG
>JASFEL010000211.1:0-3358 GCA_050124855.1 Candidatus Thorarchaeota archaeon
CAAGTATGCGATTTCGCATATATCATGGTCTTGGGGAGGCCCCGCCGAGACTATTCACTGATATGTGTACCCTCTTCACGCAGTCTAGTACGAAGACGAGACACAATTTTGGAATATACTTCTTCAGGCACTTTTGTATCAGAGAATCCGCCAGTATAGACGTCGCGGCTGCCTCCTCCTCTTCCACCCATCTCCTCAATATTACGAGCTATGTATTCACTTGCATCAACTGGCAGTTGGTTCGTACTTAGTGTAAGCGTCGATCTCTCGCCAGGAATGAATAGTAGTAGAGCAGCTGGACCCGCTAGTTTGATCTTCTTTATGATTGTCTTTATGGCTTTAGAATCCAATCCCGGGATGTACTCATGAATGAAGGTGATTCCCTCAATATCTTCGGAAGTGACTCCATCAGCTATAAGCTGCACAATCTTCTCTACCATTAGTTTTCGTTCATCAGCCGCAGTTTTCGCCTTGCCCAGAACTTCTCCGATTTGCTCCATTTCGAAAGGATAGCTATGTTTGTAGCGAAGGACCTCATTATATATTGCTGATATAATCTTCTTGGCCTTGTCGCCGGTGATAAATGTCACTCGAGATCCGCTGTCCTTGGCTTTGAAGTCAACGACCTTGAAGAACCCAATGTCACGAGTATTTGTGACATGAATACCTGAACAAGCGGAGCTATCATAGCCTTCCACTTCCACAATTCTCATGAACTCATGCTTGCCGCTCAATCCTTCTCGAGCTCTAACTTTTGAGCTGATATCTGATGCCTTCACAAGCTTCGTTTCGACCTTAATCGCTTTCTCAATCACATTCTGCACGCTAAGCTCGGCTTCTATTAGCTGTTCAATTCCAAGCTCCTTTCCTTCGAGGTCAACTGTGCCTCGATCTCCGTCTATCCAGATATGACCAAGATTAATCTCGGGATGTTCTCTTTTTGTCGCCGCTACGAACAGATGCTCTCCCGTATGATTTCTCATCATAGCTTTGCGCCATTTCATGTCAATTTTCACAGTAGCAGCTGTTTTTGGCTCAATAGGCGAGGAAGCCAGGAGAACCAGTTTGCCATTGATTCTTGTTGTATCATTGAATTTCTCAGTTTCATCGCCAAACTGAATTACTCCCTTGTCGCCTGCCTGCCCACCTCCTGCAGCTCTAACAACTTCTTTGTCTATCACAATTTCGTAGTATGTTTCGGATTTGGTGCAGGCTAAGATTGTGACTGAGAACTCATCTTTTTCGGGATCTGTCCAAAAAGGATACTCATTTATCATCGAGATTCACATCGGCCGAAATCGATAAAGCAGGGACGTACAGGTTCTTTACTAACCTACCGGATGAGTAGAGGCGAAAACTGATGTCTAGATTCCTCAAAAGAGACCCACTAAAGAGAGCCAAGAAACACGTTGAGAAGGCACTGAAGGAATTGGAAGACGGATATCCCGATTATGCTAGCACCGAGTATGAGAAGGCAGCTTGTTTGTTTCTCGAGGAGGGTGAAACCGATTTTGCAGTCAAGTATTTCAGAGAGGCTGCTTTTTGCTCCTTGGATGCAGAAGATCATTCACGTGGCGCAGATATGAAGATGGAGGCCGCAAGCGCACTCCTCCGAGATAGCAGATTCGATGAGGGCGGTGCACTTCTCTCTGAAGCCTCGGATCACCTCTTTAGGGTGAAGAAACAGAAGAGCTCACTCAGGGCACTTGCAGTTGCAATCATATGTTATCTAGCTGCAAGGAGTTTTAGCACCGCAGTGAATCTAGAGAGAAAGGCCAAGAAGCGATTCTCTGAATCTTCTGTGAAAGAATCTATGTTTAACTTTGCTCAGCTTTCAACCAAAATTCTATGTGAGGGTGCTACTTCAACGGATCGCGAACTGGGGAAGACTATTAGCGCCGCAAAACCAAAACCTGTAGAAGAGGAATTAGTAAAGTTCGTGGCAGAGTCAGTGAAGCTAGCTCAGAAGACTGAGGTTCTGATAGAGTGGGCGGGTGCAGCTAAAAAGGAAATCAGTGTTAAGTCTCCTGTTGAACTCGAGTTACGCTACAAATGCCCTGTCCCTGTGAAGGTGGTTGACAGTAGATATTCACTGTCAAAAAGCCTGAAGTTCACCAAGGAACCAGACATCGAACCGAGACTTGGCAAAGAAGACTCTTGGCTGCTTGAGATTCTCCCTGTTTTGAGCGGTGAGGGATCAGTGGGCCCCTTCAATATGACACTTGAAGGTGAAAGTGTATTAGTGAATAAATTTAGCAATACAATAGATTTTCATATCGCTCGCGCGCCATCCGACCTGAAGATGAACCTTACTCCAGAGCGTCTATCATGCGGGCTAGGCGACGAATCCGTCTTTGACGTTGAATTTGTGAATGAGGGAGATGGACCTGCTGACAACATTAAGGTCACTGTCGAATTATCGGATGGTTTGGAGATATCTTTGGGGAGCACTGAGAAGACTATTCAGTTCATTGGTCCCAGAGAACGGATGCGATTTCAGGTCTATGTTAGAGGTGTTTCAATTGGAGATGAGATGGTGACTATCAAAGCTATCGACAGTAGAGTCGGTGAGGAAATCGTGAAGTCATCAATTGTGAGAGTGGCTTAGAAAAATCATTTGCTTTTTCGGCGCTTCTTCTGATTCTCCTGCAAAATGTTTAGACATGCACCCATGAGTTCCTGAATGGTATCTTGACCTTTGAAGGCTTTGAGGTGATCATCGGCGTCATCAAGATTGTTGTTGGTTAGCGCTTCTACGAACGAAACGAGCGTTTCAAGCCATTCGCCTCTAGTTTTCTCGATAGCACGACGTGCCTTCTCCATTCTATCCTTCGCGTCGGCAGTCTTCTCTATAGTTGCAAATCCCATGGCTGCGAGAGAGAGATCTATCACAGCGCTCTGAGGCTTTCCTTCCTCAACCGATTTTTCCGCGGCCTTATCATATAGGTTGCCCATGTTCTCAGCACACGTAAGGAAATAGTCGGTATTACCCAACTTATGACAGGCAAAAGCAGCCCAGAGATATGCTTGAGCAGCGGTCTCTGTAAGATTCTCCTTGAGGGCATATTCTGCTGCATGCTCGAAGAGTGTCAATGCAGTGTCAAATTCACTTACTTGCTTGTACTGGGTAGCTGCTTCAAAGTAACCTGTTGCTGCAGCGCGATTATCATCGGCTGAGACCTTCTCTTCAGCATACATGTGGTAGTATTCTGCCGCTTTGCGTGTCATCTCGATTACACGGTCGAGATAGCATCCTGCAGCCTGTTTGTATTGACTGGCTGCCTGGTAGAAATTCTCACCATCTGCGAACTCGCCAGCGAGGCGTTCCCACTGTGCACACTCTTCTTCCATCGCATTC
>JASFEL010000212.1:0-3353 GCA_050124855.1 Candidatus Thorarchaeota archaeon
GGATGGACTGGACCTTAATGTTCCAGTTGGCACACGCTTTGCACTTCTTGGACCGAACGGAGCAGGCAAGACGACAACAGTCCGAATGCTCTCTGGTTTGATGAAGCCAACTGCAGGCAGTGCTTCTGTCTGTGGCTACGACATTGTTTCTCAGAAGAATGATGTCAAGGCTATCACCGGCCTCTTGCCAGAAACCCCCGGACTCTACTCTAAGCTCTCTGCTGTAGAGTTTCTTGAGTTCATTGGCGCACTCAATCGACTGCACGGAGAAGTTCTCCATGGGCGAATCGATGCTCTACTCTCGATTTTGGGACTAGAAGGTAGGCAGAACGATCTGTTGGAATCATACTCCTCTGGGATGAAGCAGAAGGTTCTCATCGCCTCTACTTTGTTGCATGAGCCCAGGGTTGTGTTCCTCGATGAACCGACCTCAAGACTTGATCCCTCTGCCACCGTACTGGTGAAGGAGTTGATCATTGCACTCGCAGAGGAAACCCGTACGAGCTTCTTCATCTGCACACACATGACGAGCCTTGCTCAGGACATCTGCGACGTCATTGGCATCCTCAACGAGGGCGAGCTTGTTACAGTCGGCGCGCCAGATACAGTGGTGGAAGCTACTGGTGCACGAGGTCTCGAAGAAGCATACTTGAAGATAGTAGGCAGGAAAGTCGACCGAGAAGCACTCCTTGCTTGGAGGTAACCAAGGTGGCTGGAAACTGGTTTCATGTTGCAAAAGCAGAGTTTCAGGTCCAGACAAGCGGTTTAAAGATGCGTCGATTTCTTGTAATCGGTGCCTTTGTGTTCGGAATCGCATGGGCTCTCTTCTTTGCTCCCATTGTGATGGCCTTTGCTGTGACTGAAATCCTTGGGGTTCCCCAATCTGTTGCTGTGATGGTCATGCCTGGGCTGATGCGTGCTGGTATCATGTTCATCTGGCTAATTCTTCTGATTCTTCCCCTATCAAACGCTCTGCAAGAGGTGAAGATTGGTCAGTGGGAAATACTGCTCAGTAACAATGTTTCGACTCGTGAGATACTGGTCGGGTCCTTTGTTGGTAGGCTGGTTATCTACGGACTCTATGTCCTCTACCTTGCTCCTCTTCTAGTTGCTCCCTTTGCTCAGACTTTGGAGGTGTCCTTTCAGGGGCAGAGCCTCATGTACATCATAATCTTTGTAATAACCGTGAGCACCATTTGGGTGTCCCAGCTCTTGGTGACTGCCATCCAAGCTAGAGTAGGGGCATCACCACGTGGAAAGGACATTGCCAACGCTCTGGCAATCGCGCTTAGTGCAGTGGCAATCCTACCTCTGGTAGGACTGCAGCTCTTTGCGCCTCTGATGTCGGAGATTCTGGGCATGAACATATTTCTGCTCTTTCCCTTCACTTGGGGTGCTGACTTGGTTTCACAGCTGGCTGTTGTATTCAACGGGATTGGACTCTCCCTCATCAGCTTGGAGGCTGCCCTCGGTTTTACTCTAGTGAACAATTTCCTGCTTTTGGGTGTCTTCAGTGTCGCTATCGTGATCCTCGGGCTGCTGTCTGCTGACAGACTCTTCACAATCGGGACAGGCGCGAGGACCGAGTCTGTGACAACCATTCACAATGAGAGCATATTCCTGCGTGGAATCCGAAGACTCTCCAATGGATCCTTTGGTGTTCTGGTGGTGACTGGACTCAAGGACTTTGGTCGCAAGGCACAGAATCTATCTCGACTTGCCCTGCTCATGATCCTAGCCTTGGTGGTTCCTATCTTCATCTACATCAGATCAGGGGAGTTCGACCTGACATCAGTCACTGTCATTATGTCTTTGATGCTCGGTTTCTTGGGCGTCCAAGTCTTTGGAGGCGCAGGGTTCCTTGAGTCAAAGGACCAGCTGTGGACGATTCAAGCAGCCCCATACGGCGTCAGTAGATATGTCAGGGCAAAGGCCATTCAGTCAATAGTTCTCATCATCCCTGTTGCCCTTCTTCCTGCAGTCCTATACGCAGTGTTGCTCAGTCTTGAACTGAGCAATGTCATATCTCTAGTGTCAACCTCCTTCATGAGCTGTGTAGGTGGTGCACTGGTTGGAATCGGAATTGCAGCAAACAATCCAACGTACGAAGACACTAAGAGCGGAGCTTACCGCACGAACAATTTCAGGGGGATGGGGCTCGTGGCTGTATCGTTCATGTGGTACCTTATTGCTGACATGGTACTCTCAATGCTAGGCTACGGTGCAGTAATGAACATCATCTGGGAGTCGCAGACATTGTCCATTTTGGCTCAAGTCATCCCACTTCCAATTGTTGGTCTGGCAACCATCTTAGTCGGTAGTTACAGACTCTCAAATAAAGAATGACTCTTTACTCTGTTGCAAAGGGGGGTATGCCCCCCTTCCTCTATTCTTTTGTAAGGCGGATAATTTCTCATTTGATTCTATAGCGCAGAAAACAATCCAATAAAGATGAGAATGTCCGCGCCTCCGTGGAACAATATCGAGGCTAGCAAACTGTCTGTCTTCTGAGCTGCATAACCCCATACGAGTCCAAGTAGGAAAAGGATTCCAAGAAATAATAGAAGGTCAGATGTATACGCTACTGTGAGATGAGGAGTCACGAAAATCATAGCCTGCAGAACATTGGCTACAAGCGGTCTGAAGAACTCCTCATAACGTTTCAAGAAGAGTCCGCGATATAGTGTTTCTTCCATCAAAGCATTAGCGAGTACTACTGTGACAATCCATGGAGTCCAGGAGAGGACCTGCTCGAGTGTAACAGTTTCTGCATAGAATAATAGGATGGAGCCTGGGATAGCAATAACCGCAAATCCTGAAAATGCGACTAGTCCAGTAATGAGACCGAGTCTGACCTTCCCCTTCTGGATTAGTATCGTTGACAGCTTCTCTCCAGATCCAAGGGTGAGAACAATCATTACTGACATCATTAGGATGACGTCTCGTAATTTAGTGAATGTGATTCCCTCAACAGAGGTTGTCTGAATGGGAAGAATCTCCTGGCCTATGCCTGCCATGAGGTATGCTGTTGAACCAATGAAGAATGCGAAGGCTATCCTCCAATATCTGCTGTATTGTTCAGATTGTCGGAGAGCCATAGCCAGAAATAGAAACATTAGAGGAATAGTACCTCTAAGTGCTAATCGGATTATCTCTGTCACTAGAAATGGTCTGTAGTGTAGAGGTCCTACTGCCCACAAACCACAGAAGAGAATGAATACGAATAGTCCAAAACCTCCGGCTTTCTGCTTCAATATCAATTCCTCTATGACGCGTGCATATTCACCCTTCTAATTAGTTTATACTTCTTAACGATAGGATTTGACCGATATCGAGTTGTAAAATGAACCATT
>JASFEL010000213.1:0-3345 GCA_050124855.1 Candidatus Thorarchaeota archaeon
ATGACAGCTTGGGTGCAAAAACGGTTAATGGCTGTCCCGAATGCCTCGTCAAAATCAAACCTCGTCCTGAGCCGAGGGTCGGTCATGGTATCTGTTCGAGTTCCATAAACCACTCCCTGCATGATGTCAGTGGAGCTTAGACCCCATGTCTTGCATGCAAACATGATATTGTTGGTGTCATGAACCTTGGTCTGGTGATACCATGAGTTGGCCTGACGGGGGAATGGAAGGGTATCTTTTCTGCCTCTGTATTCGATGTCAAAGAAGCCTTCAGGAATGTCTATACGAGGTGTTCCATATTCTCCAAGAGTGCCAAGTTTTAGAAGGTGTGCATCTGGACAGACCTCTTTCATCGCATACAAAACATTCAAAGTCCCGTTGACATTATTTGTGTGAGTGAAATTAGCGTGCATAACAGACTTCATGGAATATGGTGCAGAAGGTTGCTCCCCAAGATGAATTATGCAATCAGGTTTGGCTCTCTCTATAGCGTTTTTGATGAACATATAATTAGTAATATCTCCCACAGAAAACTCAAAGTCCACACCATGAACTTCCTTAAGAGCCTGTTGCCTGATAGCCATGCTCTCGATAGGTATAGCAGTATGACTTTCCATCTCAGCTACCCATCCCCTTCTGCTAAAATTATCCACTCCAGATATTTCGTATCCCTTCACTCCGAGATGCTGAGCCAAAGTCCAGCCCAAAAACCCATCTGCCCCCAAAATCATACAACGCATTCTATCACTTCTCCTTTTTTAGTTTTATGAAATCTTTGATGACAAAAACAATGAGCAGGCATAAGATTTTCTATGTTGTTGTTTGCCCTATCTCCATCAATATGATGTATCTCAATATTATCTCTACCCTTTCCCCACTCACCCTTCTTGTCACAAAATCCACAAATAGGTTCTATTCCAAGTCTTTTAATATGTCTCCTGTAACTCCATTTACCATCCTTGAAATTATAATTTTTATCCCATTGGATTTTAGGGTTTCCTTTACCCTTGTGCCAGGGTATATGACCCTTCTTAAATTCAGTATCAGGAGACCTTTGTATCCCTTTGTTTTTCTCACTAATTTTTTTCTTGGTCTCTTCGGTATGTTTCTTACCAAAAAAAGGATTTTTTGAGCCAACCCTTAATTTTGCCTTCTCACTCATTCTCATTTTTGTCTCAATGGAATGATGTGTTCCTTTTTTCATGATACCTTCTCCTTATCCATCAAAGTAAATAAAAGCATGTTGATTAGGTTCTGAGAGCAGATACCTGCTGTCATAGACAGAAAGTTCTCTGCTTTTCTGATGAGCGAGTTAGTGCTTTCATTCCTGAATTTATATTTTATTATCTTGCCATGTCCCCAATAGATTTTGGTATGGCAAGTGTTCAGCATGAAATCCAAGGTTCTCATGAGCTTGAATTTCAGCTTCTTGTCTTGGTGTCTCCTTCCACGGGAGCGGTTGAATAGGGTAGTGTTCATGAAAGACACCACTGCCCATTTGTGATTGAGAGAACCGAAGAGCATCCTCTCTGCTATGAAAGAAGGGGTTTCTATATAACCTGACTTGCCCACTCTCATTAACTCATTAAAAGCCGTGAAAGGGTCGTCAAGATGCTCCAATACATGAGTGCAGTTGACAAAATCAAACTCGTCCTCTGTGAACATGCTCATATCGCAGACATCCCCCTTGATGAACTGCCTGCCTTCCAGAAGCTTTAGCTCGCCTCTCCTGTGGGTGTCATCATCTGGATATTTATCTAAAAGGACAGTGGCCTGCTTTATTGGGTTATTCCCTGAACCGACATCCAAAACTTTCATTTCCATCTGCCTCTATAATTTTTGGAGAGTAGCTTTAAATTGTTTAAGCCACTTCTCTCTCATCTTCGGGCTGTTCCACCAGACCAGAACTTTCACGAGCCAGTCTGTATTCTTCCCAAGGTCATGATATTCCCATGCATTAACCTCACCTATATGGCCCATATGGTCTGCAATCTTCGGGTTATCAAGGAAGTAATTGATTGCATCACCCATTTGTTTGTCTGTTTCCACGAGAAGCCCGTTCTCATTGTCCTTGACATAATTACTGACACCACCTACATTGGTAGAGACTATCGGAAGCCCAAGAGCCATGGCTTCAAGGCAGATGTCAGGAGAGCCTTCATACTTCGAGGTTATCAGGAGCATTTGGGAAATCTGGAACTGGAAAGGCATGTCATGCCTCTGACCAAGGACAAATATGTTTTTGTCATCTTCTTCATTCTTGGCACGTGCCATGAGAGACCCACCACCGCAAAGGACAAGCTCTGCATCTGGATGTTTGGGAAGGACGTGTTTCTTGAAGACCTGTATGGCTCTCAGGGGGTCTTTGACTGGCTCAAGCCTTCCGCACCAGATGACCCGCTTATCGACCTTCCTCTTTATCCCTGGGTCTGGTTTAGGGAGACGCACGCCCTTCTTGACTGGAAGGGTTATCCCGTTATATCTGGATGTCAATATGAACTCGTAAATCTCGTCAGAGCCTACAATGAAATAGTTTACATAACGTAGCGACCACCTCTCAAATACTTTGTAGAGTGTCCGCTTCATGCCTGTTGCATTTGCATGGAGCAATACCCCGTAAAAAAGAATTGTCTTGGCTGAAGACAAGTTACGCACTAATGGTAACCCGAATATGCTTGAGCCTGAATTATAGTAGACATATTTGATGTTTTCCTTGCGTGAAACATATGCTATGACAAGCCAGGACAGCATCATAAACATAAACCTTGAATAGAGCCTGACGTGCTTGCAGTTCTTTGGGAGTTCTTTGGTGTAATCTTGTTTATCGCATGAGAAGACCGACACTTGGCCTTCCTTGGCAAATCTCTCGATGACTGGATATTGTGGCATCTGCTTGACTGAGCCATATTTCCAGATACCTCTCTTGAAGTCGATATGCGACCCCAAAACCACTCCTGTATTCATTTGAACCCTACTGTTATCAGTGTCCAGAGAGCAAACACCCACATTATAAGACCTGCTGTCTCTGGACTGAACTCGATTGTTGTGAACACGTCCTTCATCCCAACAACAGTGAGAAGGACTATCGCAACCAGACCAACCTTAACGGTCTTTATTAACGGCTCTGCCTGCTCTATCCACTGCATCAGTTCCTTCCAACTTTTTGGCATTCTGAAAGTAACGGTTTTTGGCATGCTTCCTTTTCACCCCACATTCTTCATAACACTCGCAAAACGAGCATATTGAACTCCTCTTTGAATATTCTTTTGTCCCAAAACATTTACGTCTTTCCCTCATACTCCTTCACCATTTTGCTGAACTGTCTGTTGATGAGCCTCATGGACT
>JASFEL010000214.1:0-3338 GCA_050124855.1 Candidatus Thorarchaeota archaeon
CCTATTATATCCGTACTAGTTTCAGTGGGTTCTAGATGAGAGGTTGTGCTGGTATTCGGGTTGGCATTCGATCTCCTCTTTCTCACGCCAGTACACTGCCCAAAACCCATTTTCGGTTCTATGCAGGAATACATACTTGTGGGCCTTGAGCTTTCTAGCCAGATCTACTGCATCAAGCATCTCTTCAAATGCTTCTGCAAGCTTGTACACGCGACCGCCCACTACTCTCCATTTGTCTATGGTCATGATACTCAGTTGTTGTAATGCCTAATAACCCCGCCATGGAAATTATTGATTAAGAGAAGGTGTGGTGAAGGACGATTTAATATCGAACTCAAACATCACTAGAGGACACCAGTCTTTGAAAGGAGTTTCAACCGCGTGAGCATGAAGAAGAAACGCCTGAAGATAATCGGCTTAATCTTGCTTCTTGTAGCCGTTATATTCTGGTTTCTTGAGAGTTTCAGAATCATAATTGTAACAATGTCCTCAGAGGGGATAACTATCATTATGCTAACCATCTTCCTTCCAGCTATTGTAGGAATCTGCCTCTTGGTAGCAGGTGCTGCTATAAAATCAGAATGAAGATGATGTGAGATGCGAAGAGAAACAAAGAAGAAGGCAGGAATAGCGCTCATTCTGCTAGGACCCGTGATACTTGTAGTTGGGTTCCTAGTATACTATAGGTACGGATTTGGTGGAGGGCTAGACTGGCTAATGCTAGGGTCACTGGGAATCAGTGTAATCATGGTCCTGATAGGCTTCATCATACTATTGAGTTGGTATAAGTCTAGAGAATAGGAATCCGTTGTTTTTGCTCAGCTAGTCGGCTGTTCGGAACAGGATTGAGGGTTTCATCTACCTCGGAAGTGTTCCGCGTCCGTGCCTATTGAACAACCCATAATCAAAGCCACAAAACACGCATTTAGAGATTCGCCTGATAGAAGATGAAATGGTGCCGCGGGAGGGCTTCGATCCCTCGACTTCGAGATTTCTCATCTCAAGCCTTTGGCGCAATGCTCATGACCCCAGTCTTTACCTGGATGACTCCAGGAAGATTATGAGTCTCGCGCCCTACCAGTCTAGGCCACCGCGGCTCGTTCGGATGAGCAACCACGGCTCCTCTTTAAACTTATTCTTCAATCCGCGTTGTCACTGACCAAGAACCCGTTTTACTTCTGAGGTCAACAGCTCCTTCACGAGCTTTCCGTCAGCTTTGCCTCTCAGTTCCTTCATAGCCACACCCATGAGACCGCCAACTGCTGCCTGTCCCCTTTCACGTACAAAATCCAATCTGTCTTCCACTATGCTTCGAATGATTTTCTCAATGTCTTCAGTTTCAATCTTGCCTAGTCCTGTCTTGGATAGTGCCTCTTGAATAGGAGTAGACGGGTTGTTTGCAAGATAAGAGAGGATTTCAGGCAGTGCTTCTGATGATGTTTCATTCCTTGTCACCGCCTCAAAGACCTCAAGTAATTTGGCATCCCCAATATTCTCTATGGGGACACCGTCCCTCTGCATACTCACTAGGGTGTTCTCCAGAGTCACAGCGACAAGTGTGGGTGATATCTTCAGTTTGCTGAGAACATATTCAAAGAGGTCTAGACTGAGTGAGTTTGTCATCTGTCCTGCCAAGTCCGTGCTGAGACCAAGCTCCTTCACAAATCTGCGTTCTTTCTCAGCTAGCGTTTCGGGCATCGCTTTCTTGATACGCCTTAACCATGAATCCGTAATCTTGACCGGTCTCACATCTGTTTCCGGATACATTCGTTCAGCGCCAGGTCTGGGTCGCGCATACTTAGTTGTACCATCCGGGAGGGGTGTTCTGGTTTCAGTTGGAACTCCCTTCACAGCCTCTCGCGCTCGTTCCAGTACTGCTTGCAGGGCATCTTCGCATTCCGCCTTTAGTGCGGCGACAATGACGATTGCATCTTTGTCTGATGCTCCAACATGTTTTCTTAGATTGGTGACTTCTGTGTCAGAGATGCCATACTTAGGAAGCTCGTCAGTGTGGAGAATACCCCCTACGCGACCCCAGAACTTTGCGTAATCCGAGAACTCAGTCCCTAGCCTTCGATCAGGCTGGACTTCTCGACCCACTAGTCCTGCAAATCCAGGCAATTTAGCTGCGAGTACTATTCCACCAGATTTCAATACGCGTTTCAGGACCTTGGCTTCAGTCTTGGTAAAGATTTCACTGGCATCATGAGTCTTGTCAGTGATAGAGTCGATTGTAATTTATCTCACAGCAAGAATATATCGTATTTCTAGCAACCGTTCCTGTCGTTGTGCCTCAAGCTCAACTAGTTCAGCAAGCATGTCCAATTGCTGAAAGCCCTTGATCTCAATGATAGCTCCACCGCTGATTGATACATTGACATCTTGACGGATTGTTCCTAGACCACGTTTTGCTCTCCCGGTCGATCTTAGAAGACGTCCTAGAACAAGAGCGGTTTCTTGGGCCTCTTCGGGGGTCCTGATATCGGGAGCTGTAGCAATCTCGATGAGTGGGATTCCTAGTCTGTCGAGCCTGTATATCCTCATATTCTCTTTGTCGTCTTCATCCATTTTTCTTGCAGCGTCTTCCTCCAGACAGATTGTCTGAATTCCGATCACTTTCTCCCCCACCAAGACTTTTCCACCAGTAGCTACGATACATGTACGTTGGAACCCTGCGGTATTACTACCATCAATCACGATTTTTCTCATGGGATGTATCTCATCCACAGGGACAGAGTCAAGGAAATTTGTCATGGTCAGACTGATGTCAATGGCCTCCTCACAGAGATTATGAGGGGGTTCTTCATCAGCCTCAACAAGACAAGTGGTGTCATTGTAATACTCGTAATAGAACCGTTTGTGTTGCTGAAACTCAAAGAGTGCCGCTGGATCCACTGCACCCATCTCACTCTGCGTTGGTCTCAGTCGTCTGACGAAACCACCATGCGGGTCTTCATCACGAATCACCGTTGGGCAGTGACAGTAGAGCTTGCGAGAGGTATTCAACTGTTGATGGAGCTCGAGACCGACCATCAGACCGAGTTTCTTGTAGCGGTCAGCCTCACCCATCTAGGCTTCCTCCGCAGGGGTAGAGTATTCTGCCATCTCTGAACGCATCTCTATCTCACCCGATAGCGGCTCGACAAGGCCAGCTGTCACCTTCTTGGTGGTCTTCATGTTAGCAAGGAGCCAAGATAGTTTGACAAATGCCGTTTCAGTAAGCATGTCTTCGCATGCCACAACTCCCAACTCCAACAGCTCCACACCAGTTCGATATACATCCATATCAACTCGACCCGAGATGCATTGGCTGGTCATTGCAATAACTAGCCCGGCTT
>JASFEL010000215.1:0-3338 GCA_050124855.1 Candidatus Thorarchaeota archaeon
CCGCGATTCCGAAGAGTGCTGTAACCTTATCCATCGTCTCCCAATCCCACATATACTTACCATCCTTGATGAACTGAGGATTATCAGTCAACAAGTGAGAATAGTATTGCTTGATATTTCGAGTTACGGTTGGGATATCTGTTGCGATCTCACCAATGACAGAGACCATTACCTGCAAATCCGAGAATTCAAAATCCTCGTTTCTACGGGTTGTCAAGTCAAGGGCTTCACCGAACAACTGAAGATTACGCCAATAACGATCTGCAACTGTGACACCCGGTCCAAGCAACTGCCACCATGAACGATTGACTGTGAGACCTTCCCACATATTCTTCATGAAGTCTCCGCTGAGAGACATACGTGAAGAGAAGTCGATGTTCAGAAGATCGCCACTTGTTGCCCATCCTAACAGGCCATTCTTGATGCCTAATACGGTTTCTTCGTCAAGGTCGCCCCCTTCAATACCGTACATCTTCAGAACATTGTTCATCAGGAACTCGCCCATCGGCATGCCACCCGCACCGGTGATGGCCGTAGGAATAGCGAACAGGCGGAATTTCTCCCATCCTGAAAACTCATCCGTACCACCCCATTTCTTTGGCATGACCTTCTCAAGATATTTCGAGATAATCTGCTGGAACTGGAATGGCATAGCCTTCATGCCTTTGTTCAGGTCAGACTGGTTAGCACGACTCATATTGAGGCGGAACTTCTCAGCCCACATACTGATCTCTTCCAAGGCTTTCTCGTCCTTCGGATCGATCTCAAGGACTCCATACTTCCTCTTATACCTGTCAACGGCTGTGCTGAACGCAATACGAGTATTGATCAGCTCGCCTTCTTTGTAGAAGATCGTATGGTTGGCGAACACCTTCTGCACTACATTCATGTCATAAGGCATGTTGCGAGTGAAGACACTGGTGTAGTCAGCATTACCCTGCTCAACAGTCTGCCGGAATCCGCTGCGTGACCACAGTTCGTAGTCTGCTGCTTCATCTGCAAATCCGTTCTTCTTCATCCACTGGATCACTTTCTTCTGAGCAATCGGGTCAGTAGCGTAGGCATCAGCAATACGCCAACCTACCATACGGCTGACATGCTTCGGAAAGCCTATCGGGTCGATAGCTGCGCTTACCAAAGCACCTGATGCCTGTACTAATACCTGAGCGGGATTGTACAGACCGAGCAAGTGGTTGAATGTGAATCCACGAACTAAGTCTACAGGCTGCAAGTTCTTTGCTGCCATGTTGTAGAAGATCTTCGGAGTATGCTTCATTATCGGAATGTCATTCTCAACAAACCGACCGATAGTCCGAAGCCGAGAAGCCATTGTGAGTTCATCCGTAGTAGGGATCATGTTCACAAATGCCATCTGATCAGAAATACCTTTCAGCATCTGATACTCTTTCGACTGTTCAGTGAAGCCGGCATCGAGTGCCCGACGAGCAACATTGTGCATCGTCAAGTCTTTACCGGTAACACCTAAACCACGGGCCAGAGCGAGAAGACGCTGTTCAGAACCCAACCGATACAAAGTAGCTGGATACTGGCGACCAATATGGTTAATATAATGCTGCATAGCTTCAAAGCTATTAGCGAAAGATTCCTCAGAAAGGCCGACATATTGAAGCTCCTCAGACTTTCGAGCACCAGAATACATGCCACCATGCGTCTTCGCAGTTGCGTACATCCGTTCGTCGGTAGTCATATCCCGGTCGAATACAAGTTCGAATCCAGAATCCGGACCACCGTGATCGTCTATCCACTTCTGAGCCGACTCGGCATTATCCGAATATGCTACTGTGCTTGATACCGTATAATCATCTGCTCCTGACAAGCCCACCGGTTTCTTCTTCTTGATGAACCAGAATGCACCGGTTCTCTGTTTCGGAAGATAGCCTTCGATGCGGTTAAGCATCTGCTTGCCTTTCGGATCGTGTATATGTTTCGCCTTAACGAATGCCCACTGCGTTAGCTTCTCACCCTTGCGGAAGAAGTTCTGACCAGAGTGGTTACGAGTAAGGACATAGCCCTGCTCATAAGCCTCTTCGATCATCTTCTTGGTTAGCTGATTCTTCCGTTTGAACGGGATCAGATTCTCCGTGACATCAACACCGGTGAGCTTCAGCCTGCCGTCTGGTACGAGAATATGGTGGCTATCTGCACCTACCTGTCTCCAAGAGGTGTGAGCAGCCTGTGCATTCACATACGACCTAACAGCCATAGACCCGTTTTCAGCATCGTCATAGACCTTCAGGCCCTGTGCTGACAGCGTATCTGTGATCTGCTTGTTCTTCAGATGGTGTAGCTTCTCATACACATTACGTGTACCGATGAAAGCCTTCGCCTCAGCATCCGTGAGTCTGACACCGGTGACACCGTCAATCAACTCCTCATAGGTGTAGGATCGACCGTTCGTCGGGGCATGCTTCGCATTGTGCTGAAGAGCTTGGTCTACAATCTTTGCAGACTTCTTAGAGAGTCCCTTGTACGCGTCACGCATCATCATGCCGAAGGCTTTGGCTGTAGCTTCTTGTTTTCGAGCCAGCGACTCAACGGTAGTGACATATGCACTCCGGAGCATGCCCTGCATTTTGGCGTTCGGGTCGAGTGTTCTTATATCTTTATCGACCCACTCTTGATCTAAGGCTTTACGAGCATCAAGCTCACCGAGATCATTGACCGTGAAATTGACGGTCTGGGATTTGGAACGCTTGCGTCGCCTTCCAAGGGAATCGTGAAACACTTCTGTCCATTCGAGCTTGAACTGTGTTTCGTCTAACATTTCCACCTTAGCGTTTTCTACGCCGGGGCTTTTGACAATCTCATCTTCAGCACGTCTCATGATGTCTTCAAGCTCATCCTGCATCCACAGGCCATGACGACCCATTTCATCAGTGATCTCCTTGAAGCGAGCATTCTGCATATCCAGCATCTTCACAATGCCAGCAGCAGCGTCATCACTGGCTCCAGTCAGCAACATACCAATATTGCCATTCATAAGAGGATTCAGAGCATCTCCAACATCAGCCTGTGTAACACCCACTTTTGCGGCTGCTTCAGGATTCTTGGAGGCCAATTCGATGACATCCTTTGTATGCTCTGGCTCACCCAGACGTTTGCCTACATTAATCAGCTTACCGGTGCGTACCATACCTTTCGCAAGCTTCGCAACAGCCGTAGCCATAAGACCGATATCGACTGTATCGAGCATAGCGAACATGGTGCTCATTTCAGCACTGAACTCATCTCCTAGAATGTTATCTGCAATCTCCTGACGGATCATAGGATTGTCAGAAGACATAGGGAGATATTCAGCCATTGCTTCCATGAATGCG
>JASFEL010000216.1:0-3335 GCA_050124855.1 Candidatus Thorarchaeota archaeon
AATAGTCATTGACAGTGCCAACATCATCAAGATAGAGAGAATCAGAGACCATGCGTTTGAACTCGGAATCGAGCCAGAGGACGCAATGGACAGAATCTACATCTCTCGCGCATTCAACGCGTCTCAGACGTATGACCTTGTGATGAACCAGCTCGAGCCCTTCTTCGATAGAGTTCAGGCACGACTTCTCATCGTGACTGGACTTCCGGACCTGTATATCTCAGAGGGGCTGACCGGAGAGGCACTCCAACAGATTACACATATGGCGACCAAGCTGATGACATTCACCCTACAGAGAAGGATAGCCACAGTGATCTCAGCGCCATCATCACCAAAGAGCCCTCGGACTCCTGCAGGTGGCAAGGCATTGGCGAGTTGTGCACAGGTGCATGTGCATGTGGAAGAGTCCAAGATGTATGTCAAATACACCCTGTCGAAGCACCCACAGTATCCAGTGAGACGAGCCTCCAGGACAAAACCAGTTGCCTCAGGCACCACTCTTCCACTCTCTCACTTCCTCAGAAACGAGGAGGAGAGAGAGGGAGAGAAGTGATCCTCTCTATTTCTCTTCTTTATCCACGCTCTTAATCAGCTCATCGACCAGGTCACGAGGCAAGTCTTTGACCTGAGAAAGAATCGTGTCTATCTCATGCGCAGGGACGCCACGGCGGACTAGCTCCATCTTGATGTCCTCTATCTCAAATGCGCTGAGTCGATCCTCCATCACTACTTCGGCCGCTTCTTCGAGTTCCTCTGGTTTCCCGATGAGGGGCTCTTCCACTTCTTCAACCACTTCTGGCTCGACATCAAGTATTTGTGGTGCGGGTGCCTCCTCGACTCCCTCGACTTGGCGAGCTGCCTGAGCTGCAACTTCTTCAAGGACTTGCTCCACTGTCTTCCCGTCACGGCGAGCAGCTCTGACGGATTCCTGTTCAATGACCTCTCTAACAAATGCAGCCTGCTCACTGATTCTCATCTTTGAGATGTCAGCCTTGAACTCATCAAGCTCATCGGCATCAAGATTCGTTAGAATAGCTAGCTGGATGAGAAGGTCGCCCATCTCTGGGATCTCTATAGGGATAGATTCTTCTGGCATCTGAGCTGCAACTCGAGTCATTTGCATCTCTCTATAGGTGTCATTGTAGAGTTCTACTAAAAGCTCCTGACGACTCCTTACATCCGATATTGGAGAGGGTATCTTGCCCTTGCGTATTGCCTTGATCTGTGCATTAATCTGTCTAATTCGTTTTGGCACACTCCATACGCGGATGTAAGCACCTAGCAGAAGTACTACAACTAGAGCAATCGGCAGTCCATAGAAAGTGACCGTTTGAAGCAGCGCGTCAGTTTCATTGAACACAACTGATAGCTGTGCTTCAACAGCCATTGATGCATAGCCGGGTATTTCCACAGTGATTGTAACAAGGCCAACGCCTTCATTCCATAATCCACCAGTACTCAGGATTGCGCGATAATAGCCGCTACCGATTTCCTCCCAGTCCCAGCTTACAAAGCCTTGCAATTGTCCACTACTCGAGAAATTAGCTATCTGACCAGCAAGGCCAATATTATGCCATGTATCATTGAGAAATACCTCAATGGTAAATGAATCACCATTTTCAATCTCATCAGGCAAGTCATTGAGTACAACCATCTCTGTGGGAATATCAATGACTTCAATCCTTATTAGTACTTCAGCAATTGTGCGATTTGCCAAGTCCATTTCGATATAGAATCTATACGGCTCTTCTGTGACCATGGCTGCAATAGCTGGATTTGCTGTGTCAAATGATACTCTATAAAGGCCAATTCCCACCTCAATCAAGGAGATATTCAAGGGGGTATCAATCGTAGGTCCTCTAAGGAAACTGTTTGCTGTAGCAAAGGCCCCAGATAGCCCTCCAAGATACCCATCAGAATCATCAGTATCATTGTACCAAAAGTCGATGATCATTGACTCTCCTAGAGGAATTTGAAGATTGGTCAGCGAGAGCAAGCTTCCTGAATATGCAGGAGTGTAAACAATCGAGTCCACATAGATGGATGTAGGTGTTTCTAAGACTCGAATCAATATGGATGCAGGCCCCTCTTGATAGTTCTCCTTGCTAAGTGTAAGACTAAGAGTATAGAATCCTGGAGCTACTTGTGATGTGTTTACAAAGACAAAATATCGACCATTCGGCCCTGGAGTAGCATTCCCACTCACCACATCCCATGTGAATGGAGCGTTAGCACCTGTTACATTGCCAAATGCACCTGCAGAGTAGATGAACTCGATGTTCCCACTCCATCCCCAATAAACATCGAGATTCGCGGGGCGTAGAACAGTGGTAGGGATTCTAGTTATTGTCAAAGTGAGTTGTATTGATGTATCAGCAAATTCTGATGCATTGGACCAAGTTCTTGCTCTGATACTTATTGGCCAGATGCCATATCCAATAGCTGTCGTATCGACAACAGTTGAATAATAACCGCTTCGTGGATTTGCCAGGGTGCCAGACAAACCGGTACCAGTGACATACCAGGTGAGAGTCGAATTATAGAACAGAGCATCTCCAAAATCAGGCAGCACCAGCATGACTGAGAAATTGACACTCTCGGTGTACACACGTGACATATCTTCTGCAGTGGTTCCTGTGAATCTTATCTCAGTGGCAGATTGAGTCAGTGTGACTCTAAACAAGTATGTAGCAGGGTCATAGCGGTCGAATGTCGCAGTCACTCGGACATTGTAAGTCCCGATATCAAGAATGGTTGGGCCATCGGCTGGTATGAGAAGTTCGTAATAGCCTACCGTGCCATTGTATACAAGTGGATAGTCAACACCCTCAAAATGAGCAGATACTGATAGTACTTTATCGTCGCTTATAGGTGTGAGTGCAACATAGTCATCTCGCAGATAGATGGTTATTTCAATAGCACTCCCTCTGCTCATGAAATCCTGTCCAGATGCAGGTGAAATCGGCTCCATTTCTGACGGCAGTGACTTTACTATGAGAGTAACATACGTTATGGCAGTTTCATAATTGGCTAGTTTGGCAGTTATGGTCACAACATGAGTTCCAATAGTGGCATTGACTGTCGAGATAAAGGCATTGTAGGTTCCAGGAGTAACAATAGACTCATCAAAGACGCCATTTGCAATTGTTGAATCATACGTTACTGTTGCTCCTGATATGGCAACCACATTAAACAAGTCATCAAAGGAAACATCAACATACCCTTGGTCACGCCAAAAGACTTCAACAATCCCAGTGGCTGGAGTAAGCATTGTCAGTTCAGTATTAATTTCTCTAACAATTCCAGTTAGTTCAATTGTTGCGAGGTCGCTATAG
>JASFEL010000217.1:0-3332 GCA_050124855.1 Candidatus Thorarchaeota archaeon
CCTAGCTTGAAGTATGCCCTAGCTAGATGTGCCAGTTTGGACCTGCCTTCTTCATCAGCGACTATGTATGGCATTAGCTTTTGATTCAAGAGGGTCCCACCAGTTCGCGAATGGTCAATCTTTGCCACTGACTTGATGACTGCTGTTGGGCCATTTGTATCAGCGCCATGAGATGGAGAAACACCATCAGAGAGTGGCTTGCCAGCTTTACGCCCATTTGGAGTAGCACCTGTGACTTGTCCAAAGTAGATATGAACCGTTGTGGGGAGAAGATTTACACGATATTCTCCACCCTTTGTATTGGGTCGACCATCTAATACATCGAAATACTCATCGAATATTGACTTTGCAATGCTATCTGCATAGTCATCATCGTTGCCATACGCGGGGCTTTTATTTACAAGCATCTGACGGACTGGTTCATGACTTTCAAAGTCTTCTTTCATTGCTTTGAGCAGATCTACCATTGGAAGTGTCTTCTTGTCATAGACATGATACTTCATTGCTGAAAGGGAGTCTGTCAAGGTGCCCATTCCAACGCCTTGAATGTAGGTAGAGTTGTATCTTGACCCGCCGTCATGGTAGTCCTTGGCCTGTTCTATGCAGTCATCCATCAGCAAGGACATGAATGGGGAGGGCATATATTGGGCATAGAGTCGTTCGATGATGTTGTTGCCCTTGATTTTCAAGTCTACAAAGTGCTTCAACTGCTTCTTGAATGCCTCAAACAACTCATCATAGGATCTGAAATCCTCGGGATTCCCGGTTTCGATTCCCACAGTCTTCCCAGACGCGGGATCAATTCCATTGTTCAATGTGATTTCTAGGATCTTTGGCCAATTCAGGTAACCCGTAAGGATGACACTCTCCTTTCCGAAAGCGCCTACCGTGACGCATCCACTGGGGCCACCAGCTCGGGCATCTTCAATTGATTTGCCCATCCGCAGAAACTCTTTGATTATGACATCAGTGTTGAACATAGATGGCTGGCCAAGCCCGGTACTTACTACATCCACAGCTTTGAGTAGAAAATCTTCGGGGTTCTTCTCACTGATTTGGACACAAACACTTGGCATGATGAGCTGCATGTCTTCACAGACCTCAAGCAAGAGGTATGAAAGGTCATTTACTGCATCGTTACCGTCTATTGTGAGACCGCCCGTGTTGATGAGAGTAAAGTCTTGGTAGGTACCACTCTGTTCCTCTGTGATGTCCACTTTGGGCGGCGCAGGCTGATTGTGGAACTTCACCCAGTAACTCTGAAGTAATTCCTTTGCAAAATCCCCAGTCATTAATCCCTCCTCTATATCGCGCTTATAGAAGGGATAGAGATTGACATCAAGTCGGCCTGGATTAAATGAGTCCCAAACGTTCAGCTCGATAACGACGCCAAGATGCACGAACCAGTACGCCTGCAAGGCTTCCCAAAAGTTACGAGGGGCGTGTCTAGGCACATGACTACAAACTTCAGCGATTTTCTCAAGTTCCTTCTTTCTTTCAGGATTGCTCTCCGATTCTGCAAGCTCCTTAGCTTTGTCGGCATGACGTTGTGCGAACTCGATGATAGCCTTTGCAGCTATACGAATTGCCTTGAGCTCCTGTTCTTTGGAATATGCATCTTTGTCATTGTAGAAGTCGATCTCTTCCAAACGATTATCAATGTCCTGAATAAAGTCCTTGATTCCTCTTCGGTATATCTTGTCATCTAGAATCGCATGGCCGGGCGCTCGCTGCTCCATGAACTCGGTATAGACTCCAGCCTCGAATGCTAACATCCATTCGTCCGACATCGCTGCGAAAACCCGTTCACGCATGGTTTGTCCCAACCAGAACGGGATGATGTCTTCACGGTAGACCTCTTTGGTGTTGTCACTGGCTATGAAACGAGACCTGACTCGGTTATTGCAGGCCTCTAGGTCAGAAACAGTGTGACAACACAGTTCAGGATATGTTGGAGTCGCTCTTGGGCTTGGTCCACGCTCTCCAACAATCAACTCATCTTCGCCTATGTAGACCTCCTTATTTAGAAGGATATATCGAAAAGCTCTAGCGCGAGCCACCGGAGTAGAGAGGTTATCGGCGCCACCACTCTGATAGAAATCAGTGACTAACTCAGCCCGTTCAGTGGAGATGTAGGGGTTTGTGCTGATACTTTGCTCTTTCAGACGTCTTATTCTTTCCGTTGTCACGCTATAGCACCTCTGTGAGCTAGTATGCAGGGTGGTGTCAAACATCTTGTTTCTATAAAACCCACGGATATAGACACTACTCGTGAAACCCTGGTGGGGACACCATATTCCCCACAGATTTGTTGACCAATGCAAGACTCGCCAGGACTGCCTCCTCCAAACGTACGGTTTCAGTGCCTTGCCCTGTGATTGTGTTCACCCAGAAGTCGGAATTCTCTTTGATTGCTTCCTTTTCGTCCAACAGGAGCTCACTCACACCTTGCTTTGGGCCGCCAAAGACTCCCAGGATGGACTTTGTATTGGACACTGTGGAAATGATCTCTTCCTCAAGTCGGTCATAAGGCGGTGCCTTCCTCGAGAAGATGATTCGGGTCATATGAGCAGACTCGCCCAACTTGTCTACAAGACTGGCGATTCTCTCTACTTCGAAGCCCCAATATTCATCAATCTCACGCCGACCAATGGCTTCGATGCGAATTTTGGGATTGGTTTCGATGATTCGAAGGAGTGTGGGTGTTCTTTCACTCAGCGTTTCAGAATGGTCGATTAAAAGACCAACACCAATGTCCACCTTGCCTAGTCGCACTTGGACTCCCCACCTAATCATTCCTGCTGACAACTCTGAGGGTGTAGATTCCAACGGGTGGCTGCGAGTTCTCAGCGGCGGTAAGAGGCCTGTAAACTTCAGCGATGGCGTCATGGGGAATATACGCTTTCGAAGGTACTGAGGGGTGTCCATGAACTCAAATAGCCTCACTAACAGGTCTGAGTCCCGTTTTGCCTTTGAACGCAGTTTACCAGTCTTGTAGACAATCACACGTTCAACACGAAAAACAGCCATCGCTCTGGCTAGGAAACCTACCTTCACTGTCTTCTGACGTAGGTCAGAGCAGTCTATCAGCGATGTGTCAGGGATTGCGACTTGAAGACCCAATTCCATTCCCTCTATAGATCTAATGTGAATATGAGCGTGGTACGTTTTGCGTCTTGTTCAATACTCATATCTGCATATGTCATTGCCTTTACTTCGGTTCGTGTATCATGACGCTCAAGATCAATGTCCTCACCCCATACACGGCCGTTTAAAGTGAATCCATCAGATTTCTTAGATATCTCCAGTACTTCGAACTTCGAATAGAACTG
>JASFEL010000218.1:0-3329 GCA_050124855.1 Candidatus Thorarchaeota archaeon
TGCATGAATACTGCAAATTCGATTCGTCTTGCCTACTGCCTTGAAAGCTTCAAAGATATGAAAATCATCTGCTATTGATGCTTCAGTATCGTATGGATAAGCTGCTTTCTTCTGGAAAATCTTGAAGGCTATCGCTCCTATTGCGGCAATCTTTGGAACCTCTTTTGTTATGCCGGGACTAGCAAAATGATTGAAATCTATCAAGCTCTTCTTTCCAGCATTCTCCTTGTGTGCTTCGAATCTCTCTAGAGTGTTTGGAACTGGATCAGTGTTTGGCTGGTCCATAACCATGGTAATTCCGCCCGCAGCGGCTGCTCTGCTTCCTGATTCATAATCTTCTTTGTGAGTGTAACCAGGATCTCGAAAGTGGACATGAGGATCAATTATTCCAGGTAGCACCCACTTGCCTGCGCAGTCTATTATTCTATCCGCATTGGGCGATTTACTATCACTAACTAATGATACAATCTTACTGTCATCGACAGCCATGTTACATCTCATCACACCACTAGGAGTGAATATTGTTCCATCCTTGATTAAAAGGTCAACAGTCATATTTAGCAGCCTCAAGCTTTCCTTTGCACTACATATTTGATAGCTCTTCCTTTAGCTTCTCCCAGATATCTGCCCGAATCTGCTGAAACTTTGCGGTATTTCTGATGTCATGACCTGGCCTTGGTCTAGGCAAATCAATCTGAAATGTATCGGTTATCCGACCAGGTCTGCATGACATTAGAACGACTCGGTCTCCAAGGAAGATTGATTCATCCAGATCGTGTGTGATGAATATGCATGTCTTCTTTTGTTTTGACCAAATCTCCAAGAGTTCCATCTGCAGGGACATTCGTGTTAGAGCATCAAGATACCCGAACGGTTCATCCATCAATAGGATTTTTGGATTAACTGCAAGAGCTCGGGCAATTCCAACCCTCTGTTGCATTCCGCCAGATAGCTCATGAGGATAGTGATCTTCGAATCCACTTAGACCAACCATGTCAATGTACTTCTGCGCAGTGCTCTTCATCTCTTCTTTGGATATTCCTTTAATCTCAAGGCCTAATATGACGTTATCAAGAGTGTTCCTCCAAGGCAAGAGATTGATTGACTGAAACACAACAGCACGGTCAAGCCCAGGCCCTTCAACTGGCTTGCCCTCCACCAGAATTTCTCCCTCAGTCGGTTTGATCAGCCCATCTATTAATCGAAGTAGAGTTGTCTTGCCGCATCCACTAGGTCCTAGCATGACAAGAAATTCGTCTCTCTTGACTTCCAAATTAGCATTGCATACCGCTTGAGTTTTGACCATATCATCTCCAGAACCTTTCGTAAAGGTGTGACTCACATTCTTGATTTCGACCATAGGCATTCGACATTTCTCCTAATAGAAATTTAATTCTGTTTCATGCTCATATCTAGGAAAATGTAGGCTTGACTTCATTTGCAAAATGCTCAATCATGTCCAGCATCTGGTCAACGTCATGACTTATGAACTTGATTTCGAAATCAGTCAATCCCGACTTTTCATACTTCTTCAGTTTTTCAGTGATATCATCAGGTGAACCAATCAGGAACACCTTCTCATATCTCTCCTCAGGAAATATCTCCTTCATTGTACGCTTAGAGATCTTTTCAGCCTCTTCGCGGGTCTTTGCTATGCAGATGTAGGTCTCATGACATATATCAATATCATCTGGATTCCTATCAAACTCCGCAGCGAATTTTCTTATCTTCGCAATTGTCTTTTCGAATTGAGGACATGTAAGATAAGAGGGAATCCAGCCATCGCAATATTTCGCAACTCTCCTAGCTGTTCGCGTGCTTGGATGAGCACCGTACCACATTGGAAGGTCTTTTGGCTTTGGAAAGAACTCGACATTTGAAAACTTAACATATTCTCCATCAAAACTTGAAACTGGATCCTCGGAGAATAGCAGGTTCAGAACTTGCATATGTTCCTCAGTCAAACCACCTCTTGTTTTCCAAGGGAGATGCAGGCGCTCAAATTCATGTTCTATGCCTCCAGGGCAGACGCCTAGAAGCATTCGACCTCCGGTTAATTCATGGAGGGTTGCAAACTGTCTTGCCACAGCAATCGGATTTCTGAATGGCAACACAAGAGCAGCTATCCCGAAACGAATATTCTCAATATTGCTTAGGAATGCTAAGGTTGTGATGGACTCGAAGAAATTCTGATATGTGCCTGGTTTCACAGCTTCAGCTGATCCAGCTGCAAAGTGAGTGGCATCTTCAACGCCCCAGTGCATGTGATCATGAACCCATACAATATCGTAATCCAATCTAGCGCATTCTTTAGCAATCCTAGCAAAGGAAGACTTAACGGCAAATGGGCCAGAATTCGGCAGACGTACTCCAAACTTCATTATATCTCATCTCATGATTGCTTTTATTATATTCAAGATATATCGCTGATGATTCCTAGATTTTGCCAATCTTCTTGGCATATGCTTCGGCTCGTTTCAAGACATCTTTGCCGCCCGTTTCATAAGTCATCATACCAGCAAGCATTATGCATATTCCCAAAACCTCTGCAAATTCTTCTAAGGTGGCTCCTGCGTTAATTGCCGCTTCAACATGCCCAACGTCAAGCTTACAAGTTGCTACCTCAATCCCTACAGCAAGAAGCTCCTTGAACTTCAAGGGAAGGTGACCTCCCTCTCCTGGGATTTTCCAAGTCGAACTGCGGAATTTGGTCCAATACGCTATTATATCCGAGTTGTACTCTGCAAACCGGTCATATTGCTCAGGGTATGATCTATAGTAGTTTGCCCAATATTCTTTTGCTTCCTTGATTGCTTTTTCACTTTCATCCATGATTTTCAAGACTCCGGAACAGGTTGGTATTTGCGTCGGGATATTTACGGCGGTTCTTAAATGTTTTTGAATGATTTCTTCGATATATTAAATCGCTGGAAGAAGGCATGCTTTAATATATATTAGAATAAATATTAGTGATGTATTCAAAATGTAACCAAAATTATTTTAATAGTTATAATTTATTGCTATATTGCGATTCTCCAGTTAGCGGGCTTCTTTTTTGTAAACTCGAATTCCATATAAAAATGGGAATGTTTTAATAGTCCCATATAATTTAACCTGTTTTTAAGTATCGGAGGTGTATACGTGACGGAATGGAAAAACATTGCTATTGCTGGTATAGTGATAGCATTGATAGTTGGAACATCCGCTGGCTTCCTGATTGGTGGTTTTCAAACCAATGCCGCATATGAGGCGAGGATTGATCAACTAGAACAGGAGATCGAGGACTTGGGCGGTGTTGTGCCCGAGGTGAAACCAACAATTAAGATAAG
>JASFEL010000219.1:0-3326 GCA_050124855.1 Candidatus Thorarchaeota archaeon
ATTGATACTGAGGGAGTCCTACTACTCAACGAGTTGTGTAATCGCCTTGGATTAGACACTATCACTGCAGGCACAGTGTCTCAATGGGCGATTGAGAGCTATCTAAGAGGCGTCCTCACGAAAAAAGATACAGATGGCCTGGAACTTGACTGGGGCAAGATCGATGAAACGCTCAAGACGGTCGAGGCTATAGCTCTTCGTAAAGGCAAGCTCGGCAACCTATTGGCAGACGGCTTAAAGATTGCCACCAAGAAAGTCGGCCAGGACTCCTACAAGTGGGCTATCATGAATGCTAAGGGATTAGAACAGTCAAACGTCGAGACTCGTTCAGCAAAAGCATATGCACTGGCATTTGCAGTCAATCCGCGTGGGAACGATCACCTCATGACAGAAACCTTTGCGGAATTTGGCTCAAGCCCCGAGGCGGTTGAGGTTATTGAAAAAGTGACAGGCGATAAGAAGTGGGCATCACCTCATTTCACAGAGTTCCGAGCAGAGATTGTCCGATGGCATGAAGACTGTTATGAAATCACTGAAGCTCTTGGTTTCTGTGTCTTCACGTCAACTGCTGCATTTGGTATCAATCCGGACAACATGGCTCGAATGTACGAAGCAGCTACTGGAATTTCTATGACTGAGGATGAAATGATGTTGACTGGTCGACGAGTCGTGACCCTTGAGAAGGCATTCAATGTCACAAGGGGCGCAACAAGAGAGCATGACAACCTTCCGTGGAGGCTCATGAACGAAGGTGCTGCGTCGGGTCCGCTTAAGGGTGAAATGAACTCTCAAGAAGAACTTGATGGCATGTTGGACAAGTACTACGCGCTGCATGAATGGGACTCCAAGACGAGCTGGCCCAAGAGAGAAACCTTCGAGAAGCTAGATCTCAAGGATGTCGCGGACTATCTGGAGAGTATTGGCAAGCTGCCCTAGATTGGGGGGATTTTCCCCCCTTCTCCTTTGTTTTGCTCAAAATGGTGATACGTTATGAAAGGCTACAAGGAATTCGGAATGGCAATGACAGGGGTATTCCCAGTTCAGGATGGTGTTGAGCTGGCAAAACTATCGGAAGCGTCTGAACTTGGATCTGTCTGGTTTGCGGAGGATTACTTCTTTCGAGGCGGCATCCCATACATGGCTGCAGCTTCAATGGTGACAAAAAAGATACGAATAGGGCTGGGTGTTGTCAATCCATACTCAAGACATCCAGCACTTACTGCCATGGAGTTTGCTACAATAGATGAGATGTGCAACAAGCGAGCTATATTTGGTCTGGGTTCTGGAGTGCCATTCTGGATGGATCAGATGGGACTCTGGGACAAGAAGCCAATATCTAGGACTAGGGAAAGTATAGAGATAATCAGGAAGATAATGACTGGAGAGAGTATTACCCACAAAGGCAAGTACTTCGAAACCAAGGCTGTGAAATTAATTTTCGAGCCAGTGAGAAAAGAAGTGCCCATCTATCTTGCATTCGAAGGCAAGCAAGGATTGAAGCTTGCAGGAGAGATAGGAGAGGGCGCTATAATGTCAATCTTCTGCACACCAGCCTATACGAAGTTTGCATGGGAGAGAGTAAAGGTGGGTGCAAAGAAAGAAGGCAGATCTCTCGATGATTTCGAAATGGTTGTGTATCTTCCAGTTGTAATTGAAGATGACCTCGACAAGGCATACAATATCGCACGTGACTTCTCGAAGCTTTACCTTCCGCACTCTCAGCCAGGAGGTCCTCTTATGGAACATGCAGGTGTGAAGCCTGAAGACACGAAGGCGTTCAACGAGGCGGCTGAAGAGGGCGATGATGCAAAGCTGGGAGAGCTGATAACCGACAAAATGCTCCAAGCTCTCTGCGTCGTTGGTGATGTGGAGTCGTGCGTCAAGCAGATTCAGGACATGATTGATGCAGGCACAAATACTCCAGTTGCATTCCCGGTCCCTGGCACCGATCCTATTGAAACAGCTGAAGTGATTGGAAAGGAGATCGCTCCACACTTGAAATAATTGATTCCGATGGTGAAAAAATGCACGAACCATGTGAACCCTTCTGCTTAGATGTAGATGGAGAACCGGATTTGACCCCTGAGATTCGAAAGAAGAATCGGGTTGTTGGATACTTCACTGCCTTTCTCGTAGTGTTCGTACTAGGTACAACTGAGATTTTTGCTTCTTGGTATGTATTCCGACTTGGTGGAACCCCTCTCGAGTCAGGAATCGCTTTTGGAGTGTTTGGATTCGTGTACATGTTCTCACCTGCAATCGGCGGTCGTCTATCCGATAGGGTTGGAAGGAAGAAAACGCTCCTAGTTTCCACAGGAGCCTATATTGGAGTCATTCTGCTCTATCTTCTTCCATCCATTGCCACAGTTCACTTGATAGTGATACGAACAGTGGAGGGCTTTGTCTTTGGATTCATAGCCCCAACTATCGAGGGGATGGTTGCAGAACTTGAACCAGAATCCCAGGTAGCAACCCTTGGTAATTTCTCCACAGCCTGGAGTGCATCAATGATTCTGCCACCCCTAATCATTGCATATCTAGCTGGCATCTATGGAGACCTCTCAAGTCTTTACGTTATCCTATCGATTGAGATATTCTCACTTGTGATAATTGCATTGTTCCTTCAAGCCTACAAGAGGAGACCCGAAATCCCAGAGAATGCTAATACACAGTCAAGTAGCCTCCCAACTCAAGAAAAGAAGGCTAGTAAGACATCACCATTATTCATTGCATCATATCTCTCTGTAATGCTCTGGGGCGTGGTATCAACAGTAATTCTTGCTTTGTTCCCAACTTACATTGAGAACCTAGTCCTCTTGGGATATCCATTTGCCACAGAAGATTTTGGTAACTTGCTTCTGATATGGAATGTCGTTCGAACAGTCGGTTTCATCATCATAGCCAGATTGCCAGGCGAATACATGAAGACGATTATTCTTCTTGGAGCCTCGCTGTCAGCAATATCAGGATTCTTGTTGTTCTCGTTCATAGACATCTGGATCTTTCTGATTGCTATGGTGTTGTCTGGTTTGGGTGTAGGCTTTAACTATCTGGGGGCTCTTTATCTGGTCGTTTCGTCAACAGATTTGGAGAAAGGAGCTCATGCTGGACTCGTGGAAAGTATGGGGGGAGTTGGGCTCTTCCTTGGTCCGATTGTCGGCGGGTGGGTGATGGACTTTGGGCTATCCGTCCCATATCTCATGTATGCATTGTTGTCAGTCGTACTCTTGCTATTAATGGCTATCCTGCTGAGAAGAGATAATACCTAAAACAAGAAGCGCCAGATTTCTACTCAGACTTCAAGACATCATCGAAGGCACCCGCGA
>JASFEL010000220.1:0-3321 GCA_050124855.1 Candidatus Thorarchaeota archaeon
CACGTGCATGTTGTCTGACTGCTACTCTGCGTTCCCTCATCAAACGTAAAGTCTCTTGTGTCCACAGAGTATTTTCAGGCTGTTCTGCTGCTATGCGGGCCAGCTCACCGAGACTTAGAAGAGATCGCACAATCTTCGGTGCACGTTCCCAATTCGTAGCTGCAATATTGAAAGTAATATCCCAAGGACTGATTCGCTCAATAGTAGGGCCTAGATAGCCTTGTACGCGAAGACCTGCTTCATCTATGTGATGTTCATTCATATACACAAGCCGTGCGAAACAGACGCCTGTCTGAATCCAATCATCCAAGAGTGCATCAAAAACATCCGTGGACTTATTCTGCCGCATCTTAGTGCGCATGTATGACTCAATCGCACGGCGCTTCTGTGCCAATTCCTGAGAAGCATTATGCGCTTCCCAGTTCAGCCAGTTCGGATTGGTGAACATATGGCTCATGTAATTAGCTTTTAAGTTCTGCGCAATCTGACTCAGCTTAGGTGTCGTTGTGCTGTTCTTAAAAGGGTTTCCTGCATTGGAAGTAGTCCGCGTATCAGTTGCGTAGAGGAAGTTACGCAATTCCATAACCTGCTCTTCCCAAGGCTGCCGATCGCGTTTCCACTGATCCCACTTCAGCGCGATTTCGCTAGCAATTTGCGAAGGATTCAGGAGTCCTTGTACATCAAAAGAATTTGCAGGCATATCGCATTCCTTACATCATCCCACCAAAACGTGGGTGGTATTGAATATTGGTGACCTTATCTGGCGAGCTCATCTTCTGGCTAGGCTTGTGAATATTACCAGACACAATAATAGCGAGAGTATCCTTGATATCGTCATGTGGGGGATTCTCAAGCATTAGCTCTTCTTCGAGCATCCCACAGTAACCCCCTTTATAATGGAGGATTTGCATATTCTGATAGCGGGGTTCAAGCGCTGCTGCAATCCGCTCTTCTTTCGCACCCATATGCCGGTTAGGGCGATGTCCTTCAATCCTCAGCGACATTCCACTTGCCTTTGCCCGATCTTTCAAATACTCAACAATAGCTTCCTGCGCAACAGAGATTTCTGCACGAAGCATACGGAAGTCCCATTTATTGTGCATGGTTAGGATATTCTCAAAATACGTTTCCATCTTATTGGTCTTGAAACGCTCAATATCTAACACATAGATGTTGAACTCGTAATCAACACCGATGACAACAATACAGGTAGAATCCGCTTTCTTGGACTGACTAAAGGCAAAGTCTATCCCCGCGTAGACATTCAGCTTGCGCTTATCCTCACCATGGCTTCCGTACTCGTAATACCAAGTCCCTCCTTCACACTTCAATCGCTTCCTGTCGTAATACACGAATTGCCCACGATCTATGCGTTGGTTTTCTACATCATTAGGGTTGTTGTAATACTGTGCAAAAAATTGTGTCTTATCCAGATATTTAGCTTTCTTGCGGGCGAGCTCTTTCCAGTCAAAACCAAAAGGCTTCCCATCAGAAGCTCTAAATTCTTTCGGCCACAAGAAAGTTCCATTCTCTTCAACAGGTCTCTCTTTGATTTCGTAGACTTTCCTTTCATCTATGGCTTCCCCCTCCTCATTGAAAATCTCCTCCTTCATTTGCTTGAGATCTTCGTAATGGTCTTTGGGGTGATAACGTGTCCCAACAACAAACTCATGGCCTCCTGTCGTGAGGATAGAAGCCATCTGGGAACAAGCCGCCGCAACTTTACGCCGGTTCTCCGCTGTGTATGCATTCTCTGGTACTACAACATCGTCTTTCATGAGTATCCGACAGTGCAACCCCGTTGTATTTGTTGTGAGCCCAGCAGCGAACACAGTTGCATCGCGTACACCCTCTTCTTTCCTCTTAGGGTGGTCCACCATTATTTCGACGTTGTTCCAACGCTCTCTACGCCCTTCATCAGGGTTAACCATTTCTGGCCACAAGAGAGTGTACGTGTTACTCGTGAGAATGTTCTTAATGTCATGTAGCTGCTTTTCCGCAAGTGTAGAAGTCGCGGATACGTAGAGGATTGTTACGGCAGGATCTTTTGTAATGAGCCAAGCAGCTAACACTGCCATGCAATGTGATTTTTGATGGTCTCGTGGGTATAACACAAGGAGATTATCTAGCCCTTCACCCCCTTCATAGTGTTCCTGCCACCAGTTGAAAAGCTCTTTATGACACTCCCCATAGACACGATGGGGCTCCACTGTATTGGCAAAGAACCAGAGGCTATTCTCACAAGCTTCCCTTAATTCCTGTATCTGCTGTGCTTTAGTGGCCATATCAGCTTTCTTTACGGAGCTTCTCTAGCTCAAGCCTTAACTCAATGATGGCTCGTGTAAGCTCTGTGCAAACCTCATTATTCCTATCGAGAGCATCCTTCATGGGCTGCTGCTTCAAATCAATCATTTCCTTTGTCTCATCCTTGGAATAAATATTTTCTAAGGATTTAACAATCATATTTTGTCGCACCCACAGCCAAGAAATCGGCAAGAGAATCACACCCAGGGGTATTAAACTCAACCAATTGAAAGACATCTTAAACTTCCTTGAGCTTTTTCAGACGGTCTGTCAACCCTACAACTAAATCTTTACTGGCCTCTTTGGGCTTCCCTGCATGATTAACCGGGCGACCCCGTGGCTTCTTCTTGTCAAGCAATGCCTTCGCTGCTGTCACATTCCCTTCTCTGGTTTGATCAATGAGTGTCTTCTTCGCCAGCGCTTCTTCTCGGACTTCCCTTTCTTTATCCCATTTTTCTTTATAAGGCTGGAACCACTTACATTTGCAGAGACGCTGCCAATGTGGCCAAGAGCCAAGCAAAGCGATAGCAGCTTCATATTCCGTCTCATACGACATATAGATTTGGTACATGGACTTAGATCCCTTCCAGTCCACCTCTTTTAAGTTATAAGGAGCGGGGATCTGACACGTAGTGAAATGTCGGTGCTCATAAAAAAGAGCTTGAGTTGTACCCGCAAGCTGCTCATGGATAGGTAATTTCATAACTTACTCCTTACTTGTGCCGCATCTTAACTTCTTCCCAATCGGAGAGCTGTTTATCCCCTGTCTTCCGAGTAACACCTGTTGTCTTAGCAGTCAGGTGTTTATGCATGATATTCCCACAACTGTTGCAAGCAATCTCAGGTGTTAGCGTCATACTGTGCTTCACCTCCCTGATGAGACCACATGCATCACAGATATACTCGTAGGTTGCCATTACCTTCTCCAGCGAAAGAGCCAAAGGAACCCCTTACCGATCTGCGAAGGGGTAGGAAGAATCCAGCCAAGGATAAGTAAGGTGATAAGCCAAGGGTTCA
>JASFEL010000221.1:0-3320 GCA_050124855.1 Candidatus Thorarchaeota archaeon
TATTGAGCCCCCTGGGCCTGCATCTGCGTCGCTAGCTGTCTCATCTGTGCGTCGATTGCTTCCGATTGGTTGGCAATCTTTCCAAGTTCAGAAATAAGACTCTCATACTGCTTTGCCAGACTCTCGATCGTTTTCTCGACTCCTTCAATTGCTTGTTCCAAGCTCTGCTCGACTCTAACTCCACTACCTAGCGCTCTTGTCACTTTCGAGGTGTCTATCAGCTTTGCCTGTACGAAGATGCCACCTCCAACATTGACCAGTGTTTCTTCGCCTTCTTTTCTGGTCTCAAGCTCCTTAAGCACTGCAAATCCGTTTTGGTACTGGTTTAGAAGGACCTGTGTCAGTTCGATCTGTTGTCGAAAGGTATTCAGATTTGACTCGGCGAGTTGCTGTTCCATATAGAGTTTCTGAAGAAGGTTCTGTTGCTCCTCTGTCATTACAGTTCGCTCTCCAGTCCGAGAATCCTTCGGAGTTCCAGATTTGTGGCCTCTTCAGGTTTGATTTCAGTAATCTCACTGATAGTGATATCCCTTCTTTTCACTCTGTGTCTACTACCAAGTTCGGAGTAGAGTTTCTCTATAACGTGCGCCTCTTTTAGCGCAATCATTTCTTTTGAGAAAGTGAACTTTCTCTTCAGCTTACGATATTCGCCTTTCGCTCTCCATACCTTAGAACTCATCTGAAAACCACCTTTTAGACAAAGCCCAGGACTTGACTGATGTGGGCTAATTCCACACCTGTTGTTTCTGACCCAACAATCATGCTGTCCATGTTCGCCATTACACCTAGGCTAGTGTAGGGACTGCCTCGATTAACTGTGCCAACCTCGACGTGCACTTTTAACAGCTGTGATATCCTCTCAATCTCATTAGTAGTGGCCATAGGGTGAACTATTGCTCCCTGATTCGTTGTTGCCGAGTTAGAGCCAACGGTTGGCAGATTTGCCACAGTACTTGGGATGACCTCAACATCAAGAGCGTCAGCTATCTTGGATCTTGCTTTCTTGTCAAAATCAGGATGACATATGGCCCCATTATCATTGGCCAAAATGATGTTGCCAAGAGCTGTCATCTTGTTATCAATCCAATCCACCCGAATGTCAGGATATTCCTTTAGTGCCGCAAGTTCGTCATCGTTTGTTGTGTAAGGAAGAAGGATCCCATTTGAATTAGCTACGCAGACAAGACCAATCACATCCAGAGTGGCAATAGTTGACTGTACCAATGGAAGATTGAAGACACGTTCCATTGTTTCTATGGACCTCTCTGACATATTGGGAGAAACAAACACATACCTATCTGTGGCGATTCCAAAGGCTCCAACATTTGAATCGCCCTCGAAATCGTATCGGGCGATCATCTACAACTACCCCTCTGCTAGATAAACTCGGACAAGATTATCTGAGTTCTTGGTTGCCCTGATTCGTATCCTTCTCGGAGGTTTCTGAATTCCTCTATCCCAGATCCTCTCATTCACCTCGGGCTGAATCACAACCTCCTCAGGTTTCATGTGTCGTTCCACGAATTCCCTGAGTATTCTTACAGCTCTGTTTGATCTTCGCAGTCTGCTACCTGTCCAGTATGCCTTTCTCAGGGGTACTGTGTAAATCCGTTCATCGATGATTTCTTCCTCTGGGATGACTTCGGCAGGCTCAATTTCCTCAGCATCTGGCTTATCCTCTATGGCCTCAATCTCCTCGTCCTCGCCAATCTCTTCGATATCTTCGAGTTCGGGAAGCTCCTCTTCGATCTCCTTCTCTTCAATCATCTAAGTACACCTGACTACGGCTTGAGCTTGGTATCACGCCAGTTTCGCTGCTTTGGTGTTCTTCTCACCTTTCCGCCAGACTTCACTACAGCCCAGGTGGGAACTGAGGAATTACTCTTGAGTGCTCTTGCCATTCTGAGTTTCTTCGCGAGGGGTTTGTTCCTTGCCATTTTATTCACCATTTGCAGCTATCTGAACGAGATTTTCCTCTCTCGTTCCTGTCCCGTTATTTGTTGCAGCAACGTCTTCAGTTGCTCATCAGTTACTCTTGCCCTTAGCCTTCCAGAAGAGGCCAATTGTATAAGCTGCAGTTCTATCTGTTCCGCAACTTGGGGTTTGACAATTCTGATGTTTGTGAGCCTTGAACGAGCCTCTGGAGTCAAAATCTGTCTGAGAATTGCCTCCTTCTGAGCCTGTGCTTCGGCAATCTGTTGTTCCCTAGCCTGGTCTTCAAGTGCCTGTTCTCTCAGAGATGCAAGTTTCCTCTGTCGAATCTCCTCAAGCTCCTCGTCGCTCAGCGCACTCACCTACTACACCAAGATGGCGTCTAGTAGTTCTCCAGCTCTGGTATAGCCTTCGAGAGCTCCCTCTTCAATGCCGCAGACAGCTTATCCATGTAAGACCTACCTACGTTGGTCATCTCACGACCTTTGTTTCCACGCTTCAGGATAAAGCCCGCCTTTTCCAGCTGCTGCAGAGCAGTTCGTACAACTGCCCCACTTCCTTTGTGGAACTTGTTGGGTTTTGTACCGCGTCGTTTCTTCCCGCCATAGTCAATACGGAGACGTTCTGTCCCAATAGGCCCCTTAAGATAGACCTTCCTGAGAATACTTGCGCATCTCATAAACCACCAGTCTGGATTGTCTGGTGCTCGCTCCTTATGTGCACCAGTCTTCACGAAGAGGGCCCATTCTGGAGGTTCGATCTCATCTCGAGACCTAAGGTCCTGTGCAAGTCGTCGTATCATGACGTTAGGTGGGATATCATAGACCGTAGGCATCTGTTTGTCACCATTTCGTTTGAGGGGGTCACCGCACATAGACTGAGCTAGTGGCCTACCTCAGAAGGCTGCCTTCGTCAAAATTAGTCCGCATAAAAGGTTGTCGTAACGTGCCAAGGAAATTCCCTATAGCTTGAACAGAACTGCAGTGTTTCCACGTATTCCGACCAAATGAGAACCAGTTCTTTCTACAAGAGACTCGAAAATATCCTTCTTGGAGTTCGATGCTGCGGCAGACCTAAGCAGACGAATCTTGATGTATTTGTGTTTCTTGAGGAGCCTCTTCGTTTCCTTTATTATACCTTCAGAGAGACCGCTCTTTCCTATCTGCATGATAGCGGGGTCTTGCCATGCGATGTTTATTCTAGTTTTGTCTGGTTCTTTTGTAGGTCCCATGTCCGTTCGACCTGCTCGAGTGAGGTGCCCTCTTTAGCGTTCCTATCTGACATAATATCTTGTCATGTTACCACAAGCAATACAGGTCACTGTGAGATGCTTCGATCGGTTGCTTCGTATTCTCACACGACAGTTCTCACCGGGGACCAGTACCATC
>JASFEL010000222.1:0-3310 GCA_050124855.1 Candidatus Thorarchaeota archaeon
CAAGGCTTAAAAGACAGGTTTTGGTAGATAGTTGTGGGGTGGCTGCATCTGGAACAATGAGTGTAACAGCGCCGTGGGCTGAGGCTGATATAAGTAAACTTCGCTATGATCAGTCTGGCGATATTATTTACGTTGCGGCTGACGGATATCAGCAATATAAAATAGAGCGCAGAAATACAACTTCATGGTCTGTGGTTAAGTACGAACCAACTAACGGCCCGTTTCGAGGGATAAATACAGGCCCTATAACCATAGCTTCCAGTGCTATCAGTGGGAATGTAACGCTCACTGCTTCATCGGCACTGTTCAAGAGCACGAATGTCGGTAGTTTGTATCGCATAACATCTACCGGCCAAACAGTGACTGAAAGCGTAACAGCAGAGAATACGTTTACTGGGGCTATTCGAGTGACTGGGGTTTCTGCCTCTCGCGTATTTACTATTATTCGCTCTGGGACATGGGTTGCTACTGTAACCTTGCAGAGATCGCTTGATTCAGACTCTGGGCCATGGGAAGACGTAACAACTTACACGACAAACGCTACTATTACTTATGATGATACTCTTGATAATCAGATTGCATGGTATCGCATTGGCGTAAAAACAGGCGACTTCACCTCGGGTACTGCTGTGCTTACATTGAGTTACGCCATAGGTTCTATTGATGGAATTGTAAGAATTACTGATTACACAAGCGGCACGAGCGTGGGAGCAGAGGTTATAACTGATCTTGGTGGCACTGACGCTACTGATGATTGGTACGAAGGGAAATGGTCTGACAGACGTGGATATCCAAGCTCTGTAGCCTTCGCTGAAGGTCGGTTGAGTTGGGCGGGTAAGGATTCCCTGATCTTATCGGAGTCTGATGCCTTTGCCTCCTTTGATGACAACACTGTGGGTGATTCAGGGCCGATCTCACGAACTATCGGTTCAGGTCCAGTAGATACTATTAACTGGCTTGTGGCTACCCGTAGGCTCTTGCTAGGTGCTGAAGGAGCTGAGTTTTCTTGCCGTTCTTCTTCTGAAGACGAGCCGCTCACGCCAACCAATGCTCATTTGAAGTCTTTTACTACTCAAGGGTCAGCCGCTGTTGGTGCTGTCAAGTTAGATTCATCTGCCATTTTTGTCCAGAGGGGTGGCACAAGATTATTTGAAGCCTCTTTTGGTGAAAATTATGAATATCAGTCCAATGACCTATCCACATTTTACCCAGAGGCTGGAGATTCTCCATTTACCCATATTGCGGTACAAAGACAACCTGATACAAGGATTCATTGTGTAAGAACTGATGGTGATGTTTCCATACTTGTTCATGATGTGGCAGAGAACATTTCATGCTGGATTAATTACAGTTGTGATGGATCTGTAGAAGACGTTGTTGTTCTTCCTGGAGCGTCTGGCGATGGCGAGGATGCTGTTTACTACATCATCAATAGGACAATAGACGGATCTACTGTGCGTTATCTTGAGAAGTGGTCTTTAGAGAAAGAGTGCCAAGGAGAGACTATTTCTCGCCAACTAGACTCTCATGTAGTTTATTCAAGTGCGGCGACCACATTAACGGGACTTGACCATTTAGAGGGCGAGACAGTTGCCATATGGGGAAATGGAAAGGACTTGGGAACTGCTACAGTGTCGGGCGGACAGATCACAGCATCCGAATCAATGACTGGATGTGTTGGTCTTCCTTATACCGCTCAGTTTAAATCAACAAAATTAGCCTATGCGGCATCCGTTGGGACGGCTCTAGCTCAGAAAAAGATAGTCACTACTTTGGGTGTGATCTTATATAATACGCATTATCAAGGATTGCAGTATGGGTCTGATTTTACGAATATGGATAATCTGCCATTAATGAGCAAGGGAGCTGAGATTTCTGCCGATACGGTTCATTCATCATTTGATGAGGAATCATTCTCGTTTGATGGTCAGTGGGATACTGATTCGAGACTTTGTTTGCAAGCAGCATCACCAAGACCATGCACTATCCTTGCCGCTATTGTAGGGATGGAATCACATGCCAAATATTAGGAGGTTTCTATGTCAGCAGCACTAGCCTTAATGGGCGGAGGAACACTGCTGCAAGCCAGTGGAATTCTTAGAGGTGGCAAGGCTGCTCGACAGCGAGGCACAAAGCAGAGAATCTATAATGAGATAGCTGCTGGTCAGGTTATCGCTGTAGGCCAAAGAAAGGCTCTGGAACAGAAGCGTCAGGCTGAATTAATGGCTTCAAGAGCTTTGGCTGTGTCTGCGGCTGGTGGTGCTGCTCAGGATATGGATAACATCATTGCAGATATCCATGGAGAAGGTCTTTATCGAGCTAATGTTGCAATGTATGAGGCTGAAACGGAGGCTGAAAACCTTAGATTTGAAGGGCTTATGGCTGAAGAAACAGGGAAGGAACTTGAAGAGGCATCCCAGATACAAGCTCTAGGTACTGTTCTCTCTGGTGGAGCCATGATGATGAGGACAAAATAATGGCTAAGATTCCAGAATTCGGAGAACGCCCAACACCGAGATTCGGTGGAGTTGTTCGCATCCCGGAGAAAGGGCAAGCCAAAGCCCAAGCCGTTTCTAGTCTTGGTAAATCTATTGCTGGATTTGGCGAGATAATGGCCAAAGAAAAGATTAAGGACGATAAGTTTAAAGTTGAAGATGCCACGACAAGATTACAACAGAGCATGCTTGATCTAAGTAAAGGAGAAAACGGATTTATCCATGTAAAAGCCGGGAACATCAATGATTCATTTCATGAAGAGCAGATGGCTCGCTTTGATGCTTCAAGGAAAGAGATTGAAGATTCTTTAGGTGATGACGATCAGAAGGCTATGTTTGCTCGCCGGGCTGATCTTTCTCGTGTTGGTTATGGTGAGAACCTTATTAATCATATAACCAGAGAGAATAATGTTTTTAATGGTCAAGTTTATGAGGGCGGGATAGCAACGGAAATAGATCTGGCCTCGACAAATTACAATAATGAAAATGAAGTTAAGCGGGCTCTATTAAGAACCCGGAAGTTGACTGAAGCTGAGGCTGACCGTATTGGATTAAAAGGTGATGCCAGAAAAGCGCTTATCAGAGAAAACGAATCTAATGTCCATGTAGAAGTCATTGCTCAGGCTGTTGATGATGGAAATTATCAATATGCAAAAGACTGGTTTAAGAGCAATCAGAAATATATTGATGGTGATAAGCAGGACGATGTTAAGCGATTGCTGAAGACCAGTGGTATTAAAGCAATCTCTCAAGAGACTGTAGATGGCTTTATTGACAGGAACTTGACTGAGGCAGAGGCGAGAGAAGAAGCTAGA
>JASFEL010000223.1:0-3308 GCA_050124855.1 Candidatus Thorarchaeota archaeon
ATTCAGTAAAGTCTATCTCTTCTCCAGAGTCCACTGACAAAGCCTCAGCTATATATCTGGCGTATGTATCAGGTGAATTCTCTGTAGCTGGAGCATATCGGTCTATAATATCCCTGATAGTTCTAAGGTTATAGTCCTTCTGATACTTCAGTAGGATCATAGCTTGAGCACGTATACCGTAGATAGGATTCTCAAAACACGCGATTCTACTATCAGTACACGGACGTACTTCACCTTGCCATACCTGTCGTTCTACTCGATCAATGCACCCCGGATTGTTTACCCTTATGCACCTAGTTTCAATAGCTGCTACGAGTGATAAAGCTAGTACTGTACTAAACATTTTTCATTAAATCCTCTCCATCTACTATAAGAGTACGAACTATAAGATGCTGCCGTAATGCTTCATCTTTAATCAACCGTGCTGTTTGCCTCCACCAACGTCTATCAAGAGAATGGAAATGATCATGCACACGATTCATGTTATTAGCTGTTAGGTGAGTTAGGATGTCTCTTGCTCTGACTCTGAGGAACGGCTCTCTTTTCCACGCGACTCTTCCCATCGTACAAGCTTCTCCTGTAGTAGTTGATGCAATGTGTTTAATTGACGTATGTATGATGACAAATCTGTAGCTACAGTATGATCCGCACTCTCATAAGAAATGATCTGACGTAAGGCTTGCTGTACAGTAAGATGATAGGTAGTAATCTCACGAGTTTTCTTTTTAGCTTTGGCTTTCTTTACCTTTATAATTTTGGAAAGCACTACGTTGAATTTGTCTTCAGTTATAACGTAACGATTGTACCCAAAGGTTAACTCTATGTTCATTTCATCTGCTCCAATTGCCACTTAGCTATCCAGTATGCATCAGCTAAGTCTCGTAATCCAGTAGTCTTCTTATATTCTGCTGATAGCATGTCTAGTATATCATCTGGTAATGAGTCTATCATAGCTGATTTATCAGCGCGCCCGTTACCTGTAGCAAACTTTTTAATAGTAGATAGATTGACGCTGGTAACTACATCTGCATCAGTTTTTGATTCCATAAAACTTTCCAGATAATGATGCAAGCCTAGCAGTTTACTTACGCTGTTTCCTTTTATTTGACCAAATACAGGTTTCTCAAATACAACATGAGTGACATTCTTAGTGGCCTGCAATACAGCCAAACTTATAGCTACCTCGTGTATCCTATCACAATAAGGATTGTTGGAATCCGTGCCTACTATCTCGTAGTACTGCACATTACCTGAGTAATCCAGAAGCACAACCCCCGTAGAGGTCATGCTCTGGTCAACTCCCATAACTGTCTTAGGCTTACGAGCCATACACTTTCAGCTCACCGATAGGATCAACTTCCTTCAGCAAAGCTTTAGCAGCGTTGTACTTCTCTTTGATATGCTCACTAGAATCTTTGAAGCCCATCTGATTAAGCTGCATACCGTTCTCCATTAGCTGGCTCATTACAATCTGAATACCAGAGCGGATTACTGCCTTCTCGTCTTCAGTCAACTCATTAAGATTAATTTTACTCACTGTCAATTACCTCGAATTTACTTAATGCACTCTCAATATCTGCAAGTGCTTCCTGTAGATGATCAATGGCTGCTGATACCAAAGCCTGCTGGTTAGTTATCTGCTGCAAGCTTAGTTCTGTATGAGTAGCCTGCACCTTGGGTGCTACGACTACCATAAGTCCATTATATTCTACACGCTGATTCAAGTAATTCATGATATTCATACCCATTTTCTCCAGTCTATATTTTCAATTCCAGTATAAGGTTCACGTAGCATGAACAGTAGCAACGCATTACGCTCGAAGTATGCTTCATGATCTTCATCCGGCCATGCCTGCGCGTAAGCATCCTGTACCTTATGAATGTATTCGTCAAGTTCAGTAATGCTACCAAGCATCTTAAGGGCCGTAGCTTTACCTACTCCCTTTATGCCGGGTATAGAATCAGCAGAATCACCCGTAAGCATTTGCATAAAGAATGAACGTCTGCCTTCCATCTTGGATACCTTGTAGTGTGCGTCTTTACCTACTACTAGTTCCCAGTCCCAGTTGTAATGATTACCGGGTAGCTGTTCAATATCTTTATCAATGTGAGATATCACAGCACTGATGCCATTAGCTTTCATCTCATTGTATGCTATGCATACTGCGTCATCTGCTTCTATTACTTTACTATCTACTACATCGTACTTGTCCATAAGATAATCAAGCATATCGTAATAGTACTTAGGCTTTGGTGTATTAGCACGCGACTCTTTATATCTTGGATAAATCTCGTACCTGTAGTTACGGCCTGTAGATACATAGAGCCATGTCTTCTTAGCCAAAGACTTCTTCATGATGCCGTTTATCTGTACCTTAAGTAGTTGCAAGCAGTGACTTAAAGGTTCCAGCTTTGGTATACCTTCAAGTCGCCAGTCATCTAGTGTGTGTATTTCAGTACCGTCGTCTTCAACTGTCTTTGAAAACTTCCGTGAGGATAAAGAGTGCTCGTCCTTGAGCCACTTGTTGAGGTCTGATTTCATGTCAAACTGCTCAACCTCTTCATCATCTCGGTACACGTACCACACTTTCTTTTCACTTAAGCTACCAGCCTTCCATATAAGACTATCCGCATCAAGTAAATTAGCGTCGTACTTGTAGGACATTACTCGTCGTTATCGTCTGAGTCTTCTACGTCGTTAGCGTCCTGATCAAGCAGAGATTTAATATAATTGATATCGTTATTCTGCCTAAGCAGTTCTTTAGTCAATGCCTCCACAAGTTCTTTAAAGATACCTAGTTGCTTGCCTTTAACTTTACCCAAGTTAAGCTCACCACCAGCAGAGACAAATACCCGCATCATGTTAACGGCTGAGTCACGACAGAAACCATGGGCTACCCTGAGGTTCTTTTCATCCCAGTATTCGTCGCCACGCTCTGATCCACCTGAGCTACTACCACTAGACTTGCTTGAGGTTCTTGAAGAACTACTCTTGCGACCACTGCTTGAGCGTGAACTACTACGGCTAGACGATTTACGTCCACCTGTTTTACCCTTACGATTAGTACTACCTCGTGGGCGACCGCGACCACGCTTAGGTTTCTCTTCCTCTTCAGGAATTTCATTACCTTCAGATTCAAGTACTACTGTATCAAGGTCACAGTTCTTTTGCTTTTCGTAGTCTTCATCATAATCCCACTCGAAAGTAATCTCGTCACCTTCAGCGATAGGACTACCATCTTCAAGGCACGGTTCATCAAACTTAGTGGAGAACCAGCCTTCACCTGCAATCTTGAAACTAAAGATGG
>JASFEL010000224.1:0-3301 GCA_050124855.1 Candidatus Thorarchaeota archaeon
TTGGGTAGACTCTCGAGCAATGCCGTAACAGAGAGGCCAGGCCTCAATGCTGCAGTCTGCGGATCATAAATGCTCGAAATGGTACCCCCAGTGGTTATTAGACAAACTTTGGCAGGATCACTCTGAGACAATGCCTTCACCAAACTGAGGAGGATTGACATGATTTATTGGTGTTGTGCTACATTGTAATATCGCCAATGAACGGGGAATTGCAATGCATGACCTTGTAGTTGTGGGCGGAGGCCCAGCAGGGGCATCTTGCGCTAGAGCTGCAGCGCTTGGAGGGCTTGATGTAGTTCTAATCGAGAAGGCGATTCATCCTAGGAAAAAGCTGTGTGCTGGTGCTCTTACAAGACGTGTTACAGGCTTGGTAGACTTTGATATTGAACCAGCTACAGAACTGCGATTCTCGGGCGGAAGAATGTATTCTAGAACGGGAACTTGTATTGATTTCAAGCTTGATGAGCAATCCTCAGGGTATCTTGTTAAACGACCCAGATTTGACAATTACCTACTTAAGAAAGCCATCGATGCCGGAGTCGAAGTCGTTCAAGGCACAGAGGCCGTTACTGTCGAGCAATTGAAGTCGGGAATTCGAGTCCTGACAGTCGGTGACTCGTATAAAGCCCATTTGTTAGTTGGTGCAGATGGAGTAAATGGGATAATAGCTAAGAATGTGGGTCTGCGTGGTAGGTGGAAGTCTGACGAGGTGGCATTATGCATCGCAGCTGATATCCCGGTTGAAGAGGAAGATGTCAAACGATGTATGTCCTTGTCGAATTCGGATGTGTCAATGGGGGTCGATATTCACTTTGGACTGCTTGAGATGGGGTACGGATGGTGTTTTCCAAAGAAAGATGAGCTAAACGTGGGAATTGGCGCCCGGATGGACAAGGCGGCAGACCTCAGGAGTCGATGGAGGAAATTTGTAAGAAGACTCGAGGACCAGAAAGAACTGAAATTTGACCTATCAAAGCAGAGTGCATTCCGTGTCCCCTTTGGAGTCCCCAAAATTCCCCTTGTCACTAGACGGACCATGCTTGTAGGTGACGCAGCAGGACTTGTTTCCCCACTATCTGGTGAGGGTATATACTATGCCATCAAGTCTGGCATCATGGCGGCTCAGTTTGCATGTGAGGCTGCAGAGATGAAGACGCCGTTTCATGTGATGGAGTATGGAAAGGCAATAAGGAAGGACATCTTAATCGAGTTGTCTGCAGCTGAATATCTCGCAAATATCCTGTACAGGTCGATTAAGAACATAGACTTGATGTTACAAATCGCTCAAGATGACTTGATCATGCGCGAATACATCATTCACTTCATGGCAGGAGCCAGGTCTTTTCAGGACTTACGAAAAGACATCAGCAGGAGAATGCTGGCAAGGCATCCAATAAAGGCACTGAAACTGAGGTTTTAGGTCTGATGGTCTTGATGAAATACTGTACTCTCTCCAGTAGCGTTCAGTCTTATACGCATTAAATCAGTAGCCAGTATCACATCAGGAAAGACAGCCCGTGCTTCATCAAGGATCTCCTCGCCATTCTCATATCGTGGGCTATAATGCGTGAGAACAAGAAGCTTGACTCCAGATGACTTGGCGATTTCAGCAGCTGACGCTGCAGTCATGTGACCTCGTTCTTCAGCTAAGTCTGAGTGCTCTGAAGTATACATGGCTTCGGATATCAAGACTGTGGCACCCTCTGCTGTTTTCCTTAAAGAATCACATGGACGCGTATCACCTGAGTATATTATCTTCAATGGTTTGGGTTTCGGACCCGTGACATCTTCAGGTCTAATCACTTTCCCATTGGAAAGCTTGACTGATTTGCCATCTGCTAGTTTGCCCCATAATGGGCCCTTTGGCACACCCAATCTCCTTGCTTCTTTTGGGTTGAACTCTCCTGTAGGTCGTTGATATGTCAGTTCAAAGCCGAATGCGAGACCTCTGTGGTCTACCTCAAATGCTCTCACCTGTAGATTATCAGCATCAAACAGAATTCCACTATTGATACCATAGACTGTTGTCTTGAAGGTTGTTCCAAGATTTATTGTAGCTTGATTCATTTTGACGTAGGGAATCAACTCGGGAGGCCCATAGATCTCTAGAGGTTTAATCCGACCCAGAAGAGAGAATCGCAGCAATAAACCGCCTAATCCTAGGACATGGTCGCCATGCATGTGTGATATCATTATTGACATCTTCTTGTTCTGGCCCAGACCTGCGAATTCAAACTGCCGTTGAGTGTCCTCTCCGCAATCCAACATTAGATTCCAGCCACTATGACGGACGACAATTGCTGGGTGGTTTCGTCCTGCGGTTGGTATTGAACCACCCGTGCCTAAGAAGACAATATCAATCACTATACCACCGCATGAATCGGTCATTAACGAACCAAGATATGAGTTGCGACTATGACGGTTCTATGCAAGATCGACTGGTATTATTCCCTTCTCTGCCTCTCGTCGTGAACGCTGGAATGACCGAGCATCAAAGAAATCACCTTGATTCCACTTCCAAGCCCGTTCATGGCGATAGAACATTGCATCTGCCTTGAATGTGTCCTCTGTTCCAGCAGAAATCGTGTGTGCTGAATAATTATCTACCCGAGACATCCAGTTTGCAAGAGCATCGATAAGGCCTTCTGAGGTTCCAGGAGGCAGTGCTGCCATTTGGAGAACTCTCTTCTCAGAGGTCTCTAAGTTCACCAGTTTTGTTAGATATGTCACAGGGAGGAGCTTCCAAGCTGTTAGGATGTTCCCGGCACACTCGGGATCGGATAGAACAAGGACTCTATCAGTCAGGAAAGGAACTCTTACGCGGGTTCTTGGAACAACTACTTTGTCATCCAGCAGAGATGCCCTCTTTCGAAAAGCAGTACTGTCGGACAGGCCGGTGGCATTGACGATCTCATTTGCTGTAGCATCAAAATTGGCCACAAGCTCATCAATAATCTTGAGGTCCGCAGGTGTGAAGTTTATTCGTTCCTCAACGAGGGAGGAGTCACTGACGATGATTTCACTATAGCTTTTTCGTATCTGAGTGGACCAATGAAACTTATCGAATTCCCAACCAACACGTGGTTTGCAGTACTTCCCGTTAAATCTCGACTGTCCAGCTGAGAGTTTCCAAGCAGAGGCTCTCGCTGATGTGCTTCTAAGAGACCGTATCATGTCTAGGAGGTCGCTTATCCTCTCACTAGGTAGAGTGGCCACTAACAAAACTAATGGCTCAGATCCATCGACAAAAAGTGTCTTAGTGATGTATGGGGAAGACAGAACCAATTCCGGAGCCTCAAGA
>JASFEL010000225.1:0-3296 GCA_050124855.1 Candidatus Thorarchaeota archaeon
CATTCCAATTGTCCAGCCCTATTGTATTCAGAGATGACATCATATGTCACATTTTTCCCATCCCATAACTCATCAGAGAGAGCATATTCCAATATCATAAATGTGTCAGTGACTGGATTGTATTCAATCTCGTGATGTCCTGCTGGCACGTTCAAAGTTTCTAGTGTGTCTGTCACATAATTCCACAGCTGCATAAAACCCTCTTGCCCGCCCATCATGATTGTAGTTGAGTTGATGAACTCAGTGACTGTATGCGCTGAATTCTCGAGTTGTGCTACCACTGTTCCATACTCGTCTAGAACATAGACAGAACCGGGCCCGATTTGTGACATATGGTGCTGTCCAAGAAACTCTGGAACAATTGTCACTTCAAAGAGGGAGAATACTGTAAGGCCACCCTCCAAGTACTTGTCTCTTTGATTCACTGTGACCAAGAACTCGGGCCCACCTACGCTCCCGGAGTGAATGCCCATTATTGTTGCACTGACAATCCCAGTTATCTGAGCAATAGTCAGAACTTGACCAAACGGGCCCTCAAACTGCAGTGTTCCCTGCTGAAAGGCTGACAACGGTGTTTCATCCTGCCTCATTATATCTGCGAAGGTCTCAAACGACAAATCTACAAGGATTCCATAATCTTGAGGAGGCTCGGTCCCAATGTGAATATCTATTGAGCCGTCCTCAATGAAGAACCACATGTTGTTCGTATCCCCTATCTGAAATAGGACTGTCACATCCCAGCCCTCCGTAAGTTCCTGAATCTCGGGACTATTGTCGGCTAAGTATTGTGAGAATTCAACAAATTCGGGCATATCCTCCCAAGCTAGAATATCGCTCTCCAGCTTTTCTTTGAGATCTTCCTGTGCATCTCTGATGTACTGGGGTGCATTATCAAGGCTGAATGGTTCAGATTCGCCAGGTGACAGAATTACATTGAAGACAAAATACACCACAGGGATTGTTATCAAGAGAACGATTGCTAAAACTAGGAGAACCTTGACCCGTCGTTTCATGCATTTAGCGTCCTTCTCATCTCATTAATAATCTTCTGTGAAGTCAGACCACACAAAGAACTACCGGTGGGTATCAAAGAGAGTAGCCAAATCTGTTAGCAGTTTCCTCTGTTTCTCGGAGGATATCATGCTCTTCTTTCTCGGTGTACTCTGTCCTGTAGTACGTGGGCTTTGTAAGACGGGAGCTATAGTAGTCCTTTATTGGACGGAAGCTTGCGGAGTCAATCTCTACGTGTTGAACAATTTCATCGATTGTCTTCTCAGGAAATTCACATAGGTCTTCATAGCGAAAAACAATAGATGCATCAGCAAGATTGGGATTGGACTCCAGCATGTCGTGGACGTATGCATAGACGGCGTTCCAATATATAGCCCAGCCCTGGACATATGTTTCTGGACTCGTCCAGAGCTTTCTGATTTTTTCCACGGTTTCGGAGCTCCCTAAGTTGATACATATGCGTGCCGATCCAAACTCGCGATGACCGATGATCTTAGTCCAGTCAAGGAGTCGAGGGTCTGCATATTCTAGATTCCTGAGGATTATGTCTTGCTTGGCGAGGGAGGCTATGTGATCAAATGGATTGCGAACTACAATTATGAATCGCACATCAGGAAAAAGCCTCTGCAGATACTCCATTCGGGACACATTATAGTTGTTCTTTGCTGCGTAGCGAGTCGCGTTCTGATCGAAGAGCAGCTTCCGAATATGTTCTCTGTAGAATCCCTCGAACTCGGGATGTCTAGTGGATGAATCAAGTATGTTTGACTGGGACTCATCAACTATGCTGCTGAAGAACCTCTGCCATAGGATTTCCTCCACTGCCTCGGGACTATCGCGAGTGACCAGCATCCTGTCCTTGTGCAAGCGTTCTACTGGCGATTTCATCAGAGGTAGCACCTTTGCCGCCAACTGGATGAAATGTGGAGTGTAGGGCAAGACCATGTGCAGATAGCGATGAGTCGCCATATTCGGGTGTCGACTCAGCATCTCAAGTGTGATAGTTGTTCCTGCTCGAGCCATCCCTGTCACGTAGATTGGACGGTCGACACTATAAGCCTTCAAACGAGTCCTGAGGTAGATTGACTCTGTCCTGTGCATCGCATTGGCTAGCGACGGAAACTGATGGGCTAATTTGGCTATGAAGTACATTGGAGCTGGGAAGTCGAACTGCTTGTGTTTCTCTTTCTGAGTCCTTCGAAGCTTCATCTCTAACCTCAAGATGTCGACTGCTTCTTATTCTTAAGTCTGATGAACGACGAGTTCAATTATGCGTAGCAATAAAAGGAAGAATAGACTCCCAGGATGAGAAGTGTGCCTTGAACACCACCAACACAGGCTTTGGATAACCGCATGACAATTCCAACTCCCGACAAAACCCTTAATTACAGGCAATTGAGGCATCGGCGACATCCGTACGCCTGATACAATCAGCCGTGAGGAGTAGAACGGAATTGCTTGAGGTCCTAATACCGCTATTCATTCTTGCATTTATTAGTGAGTATGGAGCGGCTACCTTAGGAATGGGCTATGGCACGACTCTTGCACCCATATTGATTATCGTTGGGTATGAACCTTTAGTATTGGTGCCTGCCATTCTATTCAGTCAGTTCTTTGCTGGCTTTATCGCAGCAGGATTCCATCACAAGTTTGAGAATGTCAATTTGAGGGACGAACATGAGCGGACTGCTCTCACTATCTTCATCGTTACTGGAATAGCTGGTGTAGTCATATCCGCTCTTACCAGCGTATCACTTCCCTCAATCCTTGTAAAGCTCTACATTTCAGTTGTAGTAATGATTGCTGGGCTCCTTACACTCATGAACGAAAATCGAGAGATTTTGTATTCGTCCAGGAAGCTGACTGGAATTGGTGTTGTTGCAGCATTCAATAAGGGCTTGTCTGGGGGTGGATATGGGCCGATTGCAATTGCTGGCCAGATGCTGAGTGGAATCAAACCACGAGCCGCAGTGGCGATTACTGCATTGGTTGAGGGGATTATTTGTGCTGTTGGCGTGGTGATGTACATTCTCTTAGCTGTGCCCAGTGACATGATTCTGTTGATTGGAATCACAGCTGGAGCAATAGCTGCTGCACCTCTCTCGGCGCTAACTACTGCCAAATTAAGGCAGGAGCAACTCAAGAAGGTAATTGCAGTTTCAATAATCCTGATTGGTGCCCTTGCTTTGTTTTCTGTCTTATTCACTTCGGTCTAATAGCTAGGTGAGAACATGAGTAGAAAAGAACCACGAGTGCTAAACGATTCGGAGGTAATGCAATGACAC
>JASFEL010000226.1:0-3284 GCA_050124855.1 Candidatus Thorarchaeota archaeon
CCCAGCTCTGATAGAATGAGAAGGTTGTGTGTGGCTGCTCTATACTTCGGGTTGTACAGGTCATTTGGCTTTCCCCAGAAGTAGTCGCCGGTCTGAGCATCTAAGATGGCCTTCACACAATCAGATTTCATGACTCTCTTTTGTGCCTCAACAACATCTGCATCCGTAGGTGATTTATCCTGAAGTTGTTGAAGTGCCCAATATCTGATGCTTGGATTCTCCTCCTCCAAGAGCCATCCAAGTATATCTTCATTCAGGAATTCATCAAGGCTCATAACCTCTCTCCATGCGTTTCGAGCTAATAAGAATGTCCGACAGCGCCTTATTCGCCATCCTTCCAACGTATTATCTCGCTGTCCCTACCCTCGAGTGTCTTGTTTACGAATTCAGGATCTGCCAACAGAGCTCGTCCCACACCTAGTAGGTCACAGGTGTCTTCCATCATGACTCTTCTGGCGAACTGAGGTTCTCTAACCATGCCTACTCCAATCACAGGGACTTTCACATGGGGTTTAATCTCTCGAGCTACGGGAATACAGCAGTCATACGGATAACCCTTCAGAAACTCAGGCATGGTTTCTTCCGTAAACCGTGCAGGTATTCCTGGATTGTAGGTGGCGTCAACAACACAAGAAACATGCAATGCATCAATTCCTGCACTTTCAGCAATCTTGGAGATCTGAATGCCTTCCTCCAGAGTGATTCCGTCTACGACATTCTCCATTCCATTAATACGAAGAATGATTGGATAGTCCCCCAATTCTTCTCTGATTCTTTGAATCACGTCGACCGTAAACTTCGCCTTGTTCTCTGTTGAGCCTCCATATTCGTCATCTCTTCTGTTTGTATAAGATGAGAGAAATGCACTCAGCAAGTAGAAGTGTGCACCATGGACCTCCACTCCGTCAAAACCTGCGGTTTGAGCCCTTCTGGCGGCAGCCACAAACATCTCTCTGACTTCTTCAATCTCCTCTCCTGAAAGAGGTTCTGGAATCTTGTTCTTTATTACTGGTACATTCGATGGCCCTACGAATCGCTTTTGGAAATGCGCTTTCGGCCCGGAGTGGTTGATCTGGATAAATGCTCGTGCGCCATGAGCCTTGATTCCGTCCGCGAGCTTCTTGAGACCTGGAATGAGGGCGTCATCATGTATTCCCACATTCTTACTCAATATTCGGTGTTCCCATGTTATCGCTGCAGCCTCGACTATGATAAGTCCCATTCCGCCCTTGCTTATGGCCTCATAATGTTCTACTATCTTGTCAGTCACTCTTCCTTCCTCTGTACAAAGGTTCCGCACCATGGGGGGCAGTACAAAGCGATTCTTCACTTGAATTCCCCCAACATTGATTGGGTCCGAAAGATCAACCATTAACGTGTCTCCTTGTTCATTATTCATTGCAATCTTCAGTTTCTACAGATCGAAGCCAGTCTTACCCGAGCCCCATGACTCCATGGCTTTCTTAAGTTCATCATGCTCAGTAGCTGCTTTTTTGAGCGAAACACCACTCATCTTGGCATCAATGGCCTGTCTGAAAGCTTTGGCACCTGCTGTTGGGCCGTCTGGATGCGCATGGATACCTGCACCTGTGCCTATGACAATATCGGGGCCTAGATCGTCCATCACTTCGTCAACATGACCTGGACTTATTCCACCGCTTGGCATTGGAGCCGTCTGTTCAATGTGATGTAGCGGCATTACCATTTCATGTGCCATTCTAAGGAATCTCTCTTTGAGCATCGGGGCTTTTCCGTATGGTGCCGGGAACACGGTTATGTCAGATCCACAGATACGTGGGAGTTTCCCAATTACAATGTTCGTGCCAATGCCAATGTTTGGAGCATACGAGAGAGCACCTGTGATGTCCATGTGAGCTAGAACCGGGACATTGATTGATGGGTCTTCGCACACGTGACGAAACGCAGAATAGCCCACTGCTAGGAAGTTGATCATGAGACCATTAGTCCCCAGCTCGATGGCTCTTTCCGCATTTTCAAACAGCTTAGGCACACTGTCAGTAATGTTTATCGTGAGAAGCGTCTTTTCGGCCTTCTCAGAGTCTGCACGGTCAATAGCCTCCATGAAAAGCGGAATTCTCTCCTCAAGTGTGTTGAAGCTAGCATCTGCCAACAGCTCATCATCCTTGATTATGTCAGCTCCTCCCACTGCTGCTTTATAGCAGAGATCTGCGCCCATTTTTGCGGATGTGTACACACAGGGTTTGATCATGTTGTTAACAAAGGGCCGTTTCTTTATGCCTAGAAGTTTCCTCAATCCTTTGACCCCGAATTTTGGCCCCTTGAATCCCTTCAACCAGCTCCTTGGGAATCTCATGTCCAGACACTTGATGGGCCCCAGTGAGATGTTCCCTATGACTGTTGAGAGCAGCATTGGTATTTGCTGGCCAAAGTTCTCCCATGGGAATGCTATCTGGATGATGTAGTGTCGTCTCTCAAGATTACTAGGGAGGCTGAACTCATACTGAGGCGTTTCATAAATCCCAATGACCTTTGCCACGTGTCTCTTTCTGACAGCAGGAGTTTCACCTGGTACAAGCGTCCATGTACCAGTACTTTGTTCAACAGCTGCTCCTCGAGCAAGCTCTCTGACATCAAGGAATGGCGGCAGTCTCGTATAATACGTGCAAATCACATGTTTCTCGACATCTATTGCATCCGGCAAAGCTTCAGGTTCAGCGTCCAAGGGCATTCTTTCCATGATTATCAGCCAACAGGGACTGGAGTAAACCCCGTCTTATGTTCTTTTGGCCTCAAGATGAATGTGCTATCTTCTCTTCAGGGTCTATGCGGCAAGAACTACAATAGCAGCCTTGCCCCTTGTTGGAAAAGAGCCCAGAAGGGAGAGGGGCACATTAGAATAGCATATCATAACTTATATTATAAGGTATTAAATAGAAATTGATACCTGATGCCATGGTGTTTCGTGCAGTAGATTGGTGGGGCAAGTAATGCAAGAGGTGATTCCATCTCTCATAACAGATGTACTTCTGATAGAGCTGGGACTTGCTTTCGTACTTCTTGTGTCTGTTGTACTCTACAGATACTCTGTCAGTGTGACGTTCCGATATTGGGCAATAGGCTGGACAATCTTTGGATTCAGTGTCCTAACTTCCGTCATCCGTGAGAGCACAAGCACGACATTGCTTGATGTTTTTTCACTGACAATGATGTCAATTGCAGCCATCATTATTCTTGTTGCATCAACAGATCAGATAGGGGTCAAAGACAACAGACCGATTTATGCTTCTGCTGTCAGCATGACT
>JASFEL010000227.1:0-3281 GCA_050124855.1 Candidatus Thorarchaeota archaeon
TTCCGATCCTTACCCTTAGTCTAGGCATATCAGTTTCTCTTGTTAGCATACCAATCCTATGGCGAAGACGTCTAGTAGGATAACACCAAAATCTGGTGCTCCGGCCGGGATTTGAACCCGGGTCGAGGGATCGAGAGTCCCTCATGCTGGGCCGGACTACATACGGTTGCATCATGGTTTCATGAAGCATCTACCGGAGCTTAGGCATACCAGTCCGGAGCGGGTGTGCTCACTCCAGATTACAAATAAGGCTTTCCCAAATCAAGAGGCATAATCTGCTAGTGGCATTAAATTGCTATGGAAATAGACTTGTGAAACTACTCCAACTGTCTTCCAGAATTTGAAATAGTCCTGCTACTACATCTTGCGCCCAACCTGTCGCCTGCAATATCACAGCAATGACTATTGATACAGTAACCACGGCAATGCCAAGCAAGAGACTTTCCTCGACCAGTGGGCCGCCCTGTTCATCCCTTATCGGGTCACGCATAGAATTCCACCTGATTAGCTGTCCATGGAATGGTATTTTAACTGCCCTCAAAACCAAGACCGAACAAGACAAACTTAGGCTCCTGCAGACCACAATGGATGTGCTTGCGACCAAATTTCTTCTCCCAAATCTCGGTGAGTATCATCTACTGAGGTCTGCAAACTTCGAGTTAGAGAATCAACTATTGCATTATATGTCTGGATATGGCTTTCATGCCCAGTTTCTTGTGCGTACGAAAGATACGCTCCGTCAGGTGCCCATTGTAAATCCTGAGATGAATGATAGTTGTAGACTGTACTAAGTCCATTGAACTCGAGAACTCCTTCTGAAAATGCACGTCGCACCTCAACAATTTCACTGACTCGTCTAATCGACTCTCCAGGTAATGGCCGTACCATGGTCACAATCAAATCCATCATGGCTAAACTTGATTTTTCGATAGCATGTCCTGTAGTCCAACGGGACATAAGACTAGCTGCGGAATAGCTATGACAGGTTTGCATTGCACGAAGACCAGCGGCAATAGCTTGGAAAAGCGCTTGACTGTGTTCTGCAGTTTGAACCTCACCAAGTATGACATAGTCTGGAGACCTATGTAGTGTTTTGACGATTTCTATGGATTTGTCAGAATGTCCATCTATCTCATCAACCGGATCGACCTTGAAGCGAACTTGGTGATGATTCTCAAGATTTCTACTTTCCACTGCATCTTCGATATAGATTTTTCTCCACACTTTCGGACTATCCAAGTCAAGTGCATTCAATAGAGTAGTCTTGCCGGTTCCGGGCCCTCCAGTTATGGTTATATTAAACCTGCAGCCCAGTGCAAGGAGAAGTGCTGCTGCTGCCTCGGTTGGTAGTGTACCATTACGTATTAAGTCCAGTATAGTGAATGGTCTTCTTCTTGCCCTTCGAATTTCCAAGTGTAGACCATCAGGACTAAGTGGTGGCAAGCTTGCAGAAACTCGCAGATTCATATCTAACAGATTCAGATCGGTTTTGAGAGATGGGTTTCTTCTATCAAGATGGAGGTTACTCTCTGCTCGTAGGAGTGTTGCAAAACGCGGCACATCATCATGATGAATCTCGTATTTTGAAATACATCTTCCTAACCTACAATGGTCGAAATAGATAGGCTTCCTTGGACGGTCCATATACACTTCTTCCACATCATCATCCAACAGAATTGGGAGAAGTGAGTCCAGAACAGTTGTTTTGTTTGCTACAATTCTAGAGATTCTCTCACGAGTCGTCTTGCTTATCTCAGGCAGCGACATCAGGATATCTCTGGAAACACTGTCTGCTATTTGTTGGAGCCTAACGGAGATGTTAGTCCTTTTTGCTGCTTGTTCTTGAAATTCATTCTCAATTGATTCACTTAGTTTCTGCAACAGTCCATATTCGAGTGAAGTCCTCACCAATGGATACGACCGATGAAAAATCTCCTTTTCACTCGTAAGTGAGAAGTAAAACGAAAGATACGGCCCAACCAAGTAAGCATCTATAGGACACCAATCTTTGTCCGGGAACTCTTCTCGATTGCCAATGTAAATTGATTCCCATCCTTCTCCTTTCCAAGGTGGCTTGGTTGGGATAGGTCCTGAAACTCCCCCAAGATGAAGAAGACTTCTGGAAGCTTCCAGAATAATCACCTTCTCCTTAGTTTTCTCTTCCAATAGCAAGGAGAGCCTTGAACAATCTGGACCAACCAGCTCGGAACACTCTTTGCATCTTATGTCCGGACATCTAATTACTCTGAGTTTGTCTTCCCGCATTCTCTTGACCTCGTCTTTAGGAGCATGATTCAAGCCGAATGTGTTACATCAGGCGTCTAAGCCAGAGAAGCTAATGCAATCACTTTCTTCATCATTCCAAAGTGATCACGAATGCTATACTCAGCTACTTCAGTGGCCTCTGAAGTGAGCTTCTGAGTAAGCACGGACCTTTTTCCATGCTCATCTGCAACTAGACGATCACTTGCATACGCCGCAGAAACAGTGAATATGAAGGGATTTCGTCCTCCTCTCTTAGATGCCGGTATCATCTCTAAAACTTCAAAGATCTTGTCTCTGAGTGCATTCTCATATTTCTTGGGTTCCCATCCACGAGCTATCACCTTTTTGAGCACCTTATCACTGTTCATCAACATAGACAAGACTCTTGGTACATAGTCATCTGGACGACGAATTTCAGGAGCAACACCTGTTATTGACTTGAGTCTCAGAGCTTCTCTTACAATCGCCCTGACGTTCACACGATGACCGCACCTCTCGAATGTATTAGCTATCTCATCCAAGGTTATTGGCGCTCCATCCTTGAACTCTCTCACAGCCATTAGAAGGCATACGGCAATAAGCAGGATATTGTTGTTAATTTTCTCTGAAGATTCAGAGGATATTTTCTTGTAGAGATAGGCAGTACGATCACGGACCTGTTCGTTTAGCATAAGCAGCTTCGACACATGGTTGAGCGTTCTGAGAGCTCTGTACTTCGCTTCATTTCTGCCAATCCGTATTCGCGTACTGTATATCATCTTAAGCCGCTTGAACTTCTTTTGAGACCGTGCTCTGAGAGTCTGACCTTGTGCATCTTGGAAATATCTATCCTTATGGAAACCAATATAGCTCCCCAATCCATCAACAATGTGCATACGATTACCAAGAGAAACGTATACGCTTGCATCAGGAGCATTTTCAGATACTTTCTCGCCCATTTGATAGGTGGGTGATACGTATTCTCTAGAAATCACCAAGCCACATTCTACACATACTATATAGCCCTGGTTGGTCGT